>NZ_JBGCUL010000209.1:0-6434 GCF_054177685.1 Pseudomonas sp. P5_A2_2 | reverse complement strand
CGGCCGGCGTGCTCAACCTGGTGTTCGGCCGTGGTCCTACCGTCGGCAGCCCGCTGGTCACTCACCCGAAAGTGCGCATGGTGTCGTTGACCGGTTCGATCGCCACCGGTTCGAACATCATTTCCAGCACTGCCGACAGCGTCAAACGCATGCACATGGAACTGGGCGGCAAAGCCCCGGTGATCATCTTCGACGATGCCGACATCGACGCCGCCGTGGAAGGCATCCGTACCTTCGGCTTCTACAACGCAGGGCAGGACTGCACCGCCGCTTGCCGCATCTATGCGCAGGCAGGGATCTACGAGAAGTTCGTCGAGAAACTCGGCGTCGCCGTCAGCAGCATCAAGTACGGCCTGCAGGATGATCCGTCAACCGAACTCGGCCCGCTGATCACCGCGCAACACCGTGACCGCGTTACCGGTTTCGTCGAGCGCGCCATCGCCCAGCCGCACATTCGGTTGATCACCGGTGGCAAGGCGGTCGAGGGCAACGGCTACTTTTTCGAACCGACGGTACTGGCCGATGCGCAACAGGACGACGAAATCGTCCGCCGTGAAGTGTTCGGGCCGGTCGTCTCGGTGACTAAATTCAGCGACGAAGCGCAAGTGCTGGGTTGGGCCAACGATTCGGACTACGGCCTGGCGTCCTCCGTGTGGACCGCCGACGTCGGCCGCGCCCATCGCCTGTCCGCCCGTTTGCAGTACGGCTGCACCTGGGTCAACACGCACTTCATGCTGGTCAGTGAAATGCCCCACGGCGGTCAGAAACTGTCCGGGTATGGCAAGGACATGTCCATGTACGGATTGGAGGACTACACAGTCGTGCGGCATGTGATGTTCAAGCACTAGAAAAAGCATCGTCGGATCGCCGCCCGGAGCGAGCTTGCTCGCGATGGCGTCACCGCAACCTCAAGGAAGAAACCGGCACCAGCACCACCAGGCCCCACCCCAAAGAAGACAAAACAATAACCACCGATCCGGGCGGCGCCCCCAAGGCCCCGCCACGGTTTCGGACATCCGAAATCTGCCGATTTTCCGGAGCAAACACACATGAGTGCATCACCCGATCTCTCTGCAGCCCTTGCCGACAGCGATGCCGAGCAACTACGCAAGCTGGGTTACACCTCCAACTTCAATCGCAGCATGAGCCTGTGGGAAAACTTCGCCCTGGGCTTCACCTACCTGTCCCCGGTCGTCGGGGTGTATACCCTGTTCGGCCTGTGCCTGGCCGCGGGCGGGCCACCGATGTTCTGGGCCTACTTGCTGGTCGGTTGCGGGCAGTTGCTGGTGTGCCTGATCTTCGGCGAAGTGGTTTCGCAGTTCCCGATTTCCGGCGGCGTATACCCGTGGGCTCGTCGCTTGGTGGGCAAGCGCTGGGCGTGGATGGTCGGCTGGATCTACTCCATCGCCCTGTGCGTGACCATCGCGGCGGTTGCCGTGGGTGCCGGTCCGTACCTCGCCGCCATGATGGGCTTTGAACCGAGCAACAACACCAACATCATCATCGCCCTGTTCCTGACGCTGTTCGCCACCCTGGTCAACCTCAGCGGCACCAAAGTGCTGGCGCGGATCGCCATGTTCGGCTTCCTCTGCGAGCTGGTCGGCGCGGTGATCGTCGGTGTTTACCTGCTGATTTTCGAGCGTCATCAACCCATCAGCGTGTTGTTCAACACCTTCGATATCAGCGTCGACGGCTCGTACCTGCCGGCGTTCCTCACCGCTTCGCTGGCGGGGATGTTCCTGTACTACGGCTTCGAGGCCTGCGGCGACGTGGCCGAAGAAACCCCGAACCCGAGCAAGCAGATCCCGGTGGCCATGCGCATGACCATCTACATCGGCGGCATCGCGGCGATGTTCGCCTGCCTGGCGCTGATCCTGGCCGTGCCGGACATGCAGGCGGTGATCAACGGTACCGACAAGGATCCAGTCACCACCATTCTCAACAACGCGTTCGGCCCGGTGGGTTCGAAAGTGGTAATGGGCGTGGTGATGATTTCCTTTATCTCCTGCGTGATCAGCCTGCAAGCGGCGGCCAGTCGTCTGCTGTACTCCTACGCCCGTGATGAAATGGTCGTCGGCAGCCGACTGCTGAAGAAGATCTCCCCTACGACTCAGGTACCAGTTGCCGCACTGTTCGTGTCCGGCGTCCTGCCGGCACTGATCATCATCCTCGGCTTCTTCCTGCAAGACGCGGTAGCCACCATCGTCAGCTTCGCGGCCATTGGCATCTACCTGGCGTTTCAGATGATCGTGCTCGCGGCCCTGTACGCCCGCATGAAGGGCTGGAAACCGAGCGGCAAATTCACCCTCGGCGCCTGGGGCTGGGCGGTGAACATCGGCGCGCTGGTCTACGGTGTCGGTGCCATCATCAACATGGCCTGGCCACGCACCCCGGATGCCGCGTGGTACATCAACTACGCGATGGTGCTGAGTACCGCCATCGTGATTGGTCTGGGCCTGCTCTACATGTGGATCGCCAGGCCGTATGACCATGGCATGGCGCCTGCTGGGGATGCCTGGAAAGTCAGCCGGTAACGGCATTCGCACCGGTGCCGTCGTGGTGCCGGGGCAAAACTTCTCCAACAGCCTGTACGACGATGCCGACGAAAGCGAAAAGCTGATGAACCTGGCCCGGCAACCTGTTGGACGGGTGAGCATCGCCAACTCGGATGCAGCGTTGAGCGCTTGTGCCCATGCGGCGATTGATGAGGCGTATCGGGCGGTGGGGGGAGTGGGTTAAGCAACGGTAATTGAGCTCCACGGATGGCTATTCCCAACGATCCGTGGAGCAAAAAAATTCAGACGGGCACTATCAATTCAACCGAAGGAAAATAGCTGCGATAGCGTTTGGCATCTCGAGTCAGCAATGGCAGCTGTTTTACAGCAGCATGTGCCCCGATGAAAAAATCCGCCAAGACATTACTTTTACCGCCACCTACTTTCCGATACCGAATGAAAGCCTTCCCAGCCAAAAACAAAGCTGGCCGCGGGACTTCGCACATTGCGAGACCGAGCTGGTGAATTACATCATCCAGTGCCTCAAAGGTTGAGAACGCCTGGGATAGCTCAGCGTAGATAATTGGATTAATAGCCAATTCATGAATCTGTGACTGGGCACGAAGCTGCTTGATGGACCAATCAGCCCAGACAGGGTCGTCTTCCAGAACATCGATCAACACATTCGTGTCGACCAATATCATCAGTCCTCACCCCGTAGTAACGCCATCAATTCATCTGTACGCCATTTGATATCGGCCTTGCCCCGCATAGCCTCAAATCGGTCTGAAACAATCGACTTGTCTGTTTTTTTGGGGTTACCACTGTGCAGCACCACCTCGCCATTGGCGTTGACACTGAATTCAACCGCCGAACCCGGCATCAGATGCAGAGCGTCACGAATTGGCTTCGGAATAGTGACCTGCCCCTTGCTGGTCATCGTTGTCGACATAACTCCGCCCTCAAGTATTACCCTCGATAAAAAAGTAATACTTTGCTTAAAACTCCGCAACCTCCGCTCATCGTAGGTAAGTGTGGAGTGAACTGAAGAAAACTGCCCGCCTATCTCATGCACTCGGATCAGTGAAGATTTACCGGAGGAGTTAGACCTGTAAATTGCAGCATTCTCCAGTAAATCAGGAAGCCTTTCTGTGCACTTCGAAGGCTTGAGCACATTTCGCGCTTTGCTCAGGTAAGGAGCGGCCGCCTTAGACAACGTTTGCCTGTCCCGGAAAGAGCGGTAATTGGAAACCGGAAATTCGATCAGCATGGAGAAAACCTGCAGTTCATTCACTGGATGCGAATAAATAAAGGAAAAACTGCGGCTCAGGTGCTGACTCTCAGCACCTCATGCAAAAACAGGAAAATCCTACAGATCGAACCTTCGAATACCGGCGCCGATTCCTACAACAAGCGTCGCCAGAGTAGACTTGGCGCCGCGAACGCCTGACCGATAGGCTTTCCTCCGTCGCTGCCAAATCAGCGGCCCGGAGTCGAAGCCGGAACATATCAACATGGCGCATCCGCGCCCCCATATGAGCTGGGGCATTTTTTTGCCTTTCAGTTTCGCGTTATGGCGGGCCGTGTGGCGCGGGCCTCTCGGCTTCCATGTTGATCGAGAATGTTCCGACTTCGAACGCCCCACGGTCCGCCACCCAAATCTTTCGAAGGATTAGTGGCGGCTCCTTTCTTCAACATGGAGTCGAGAAATGCACAAGCACACATCACATCCGACTGAAACGCCTTCCTGCTTCATTCCTAAAGTCTTCACCCGCCACAACCGCTTCCTCCACGCTTTCATGCAACACAACCAAGCCTGGTTTTGTGTTCAGGACCTTGGGCGCCTGATGGGCAAACCCCTGAATGAACGGCTCACCCTGAAACTCGACCCCGACCAACGTCGCAGCATCTGGCTGCGCAAGGACGGCAAAACGGTCGATGCCCTGATGGTCAGCGAATCAGGCATGTACGCCTTGCTGGTTCACCACTTCGTTCCGGAAAACCGCAACCTGCGCCAGTGGTTGAGCAACGAAGTCATACCCTCGCTGCGCGACGCCAAATCAGCGCCTGTGGAAAACCGGCCAAGCTTGAGTTCCTTGAATTGGGCCGGAATCTCCGTGCCCTTGCTGCATTACCAACATCACGCCTGGATCAAGTGGCGTGACATGCCTGAGTTGATGCAGGTGCAGCGACCCTTCCCAATCGCCGGCACTTGCCGTTGAAGGGATAAATCGGGCTGATCAAAAAGGGACAGACTCACAGTCCGTCCCTTTGGTTTGAGTCCTCTCAATTAATTGTCCTGCTGAATGAGTTATTTCCACATGAACGAGACTCGCAGCATCAAACGAAACGTCATCGAAATGATTCCATGTGATAGCTCGTTTGCAGAGGCGTATCTCCATAAGCTCGACCAGCAATCAGTCCGACAGCAAGCAATCGACGYCGGCCTAGCCGACGCTGATGCAGGCAGGTTAACCGGCCTGGCCACCGTGAAGGCCAAATGGCTCCCACGGTAACCAGCCTGGCTCAAAACCTCGAAACACTCCTCATCGCRTCCACCAGATACCTCATCGCAATCCTGTCGCTCTCCGACAGCTCCCGATAGCGTTCCACCAGTTTCATTTCCTCGCTGTTGAGCCGGCGTCTTCGCCGCCCGCTGGCCAGGCACGGAAAGATTCCCAACAACTCAGTGATGTTCTGTACTTTCGACATGGACGATGTCCTTCTCTAGACGTCAAAGAAACTGCAAAAAACCGCATCGCCCTATCCCYTTTTCAGCAGCCGCTGGGTGCCCACTGAACCGCACCGGTCCGAAGGGCATAAACCGGTCATGTGCACAGAATAGAAATATTCCGGGCGCTGAAAAGCGATTTTTAGAGTAATTAGTCGAAAAAAGCAGAAATGCCCTTTAAATCAGAAACCACTGTCGGAATTATTTCCCGACATGTCTTGTTTCATTGCCGGGCTAGCGCCGTGCCATCAATCAATTTTGCTCTGCAATCGAACGGTTTAAGCTAGCCGGCCTCTGTATAAAAGTCCGTTGCGTTTGGCCGAAGGCATGTCCGAACCGATATTTCTGATCCAGCACGTGCCAGGAACGGCGCGGGATTGTTCACGACAGGTTGTATTTATGCACCGCAGGAACTTGCTCAAAGCCTCCATGGCCATCGCGGCCTACACCGGTTTGTCCGCCACGGGCCTGTTGGCCGCCAAGGCCTGGGCCGCCAGCGGCGGCACCGCTGATGGCGAAGCCACCGCGTTCGATTTCGAGGCACTGAAGCTCCAGGCCAAACAGCTCGCCAGCAATCGCTACCAGGACACCAAGCAACAGTTGCCGCCGACCCTGGCGACCATGACACCGCAGAACTTCAATGCGATCCGCTACGACGGCAATCATTCGTTGTGGAAGGAGCTCAAGGGTCAGCTGGACGTGCAGTTCTTCCACGTCGGCATGGGATTCAAGCAGCCGGTGCGCATGTACAGCGTCGATCCGAAAACCCGGATGGCCCGCGAGGTGCATTTCCACCCGTCGCTGTTCAACTATGAAAACACCACGGTCGACACCGCACAGCTCAAGGGCGACCTGGGCTTCTCCGGCTTCAAGTTGTTCAAGGCCCCGGAACTGGACAAGCACGATGTGGTGTCCTTCCTGGGCGCGAGCTACTTCCGTGCGGTGGATGCCACCGGCCAGTACGGCCTGTCGGCCCGCGGGCTGGCCATCGACACCTACGCCAAAAAGCGCGAAGAATTCCCCGACTTCACCAAGTTCTGGTTCGAGACGCCGGACAAGGACAGCACTCGCTTCGTGGTCTACGCCCTGCTCGACTCGCCGAGCGCCACCGGTGCCTACCGCTTCGATATAGACTGCCAGGCCGAGCGCGTGGTGATGGAGATCGATGCCCACGTCAACGCACGCACCGCCATCGACCAGTTGGGCAT
>NZ_JBGCUL010000208.1:0-6448 GCF_054177685.1 Pseudomonas sp. P5_A2_2 | reverse complement strand
GTGTAGAGGAAGTTGCCGCCCTTGCCCGAAGGTTCGTCGCTGCTTTCATCTTCACCTTCCAACGCGTGGTACATCTCTTGSGAGCTTTTCCACAGCAGGAACAGACCACCGAAGAACAGGATCAGGTCGCGTCCGGAAATACCCTGGCCGAACACTTCGAACAGATCCGCCGTCAGGCGCATGACCCAGGTGATCGACAGCAGAAGCAGGATCCGCGTGATCATGGCCAGCCCAAGACCGAAAATCCGGGTACGCGCCTGCATGTGCTTGGGCATGCGGCTGACCAGGATCGAAATCATGATGATGTTATCGATACCCAGGACGATTTCCAGGGCGGTCAGGGTGAAGAAGGCAACCCAGATTTCAGGGTTGGTCAGCCATTCCATGTGTATTCCTTTGAGCGATTGTTAAACCACAAAGGGCCCGGGCTTCAAACAGCGAAGCCTGGACCCGAAGTGGTGAGTCTTGAGCTTATAGAGTGCTGAACACCGGGAAAGTCCCCAACAGCATTGCAGCAATCAGTATGCAGATACAAACCAGCACCGCCCACTTGAGAGTGAAGCGTTGATGGTCACCGAAATCGATACCGGCCAGGGCCACCAACAAATAAGTCGATGGAACCAGCGGGCTCAACAGGTGGACGGGCTGACCGACGATCGAGGCACGTGCCATTTCCACCGCGGTTATACCGTAATGGCTGGCGGCTTCGGCAAGTACCGGTAACACGCCGTAATAAAATGCATCGTTCGACATGAAGAAGGTGAACGGCATGCTGACCAGCGCCGTGATCACCGCCAGGTACGGGCCGAGGACATCCGGAATCACTGCCAGCAGGCTTTTCGACATCGCGTCGACCATCCCGGTGCCGGTCAGGATACCGGTGAAGATACCGGCCGCGAAGATCAACCCGACTACCGCCAGCACGCTACCGGCGTGAGCCGCGACGCGATCCTTCTGCTGTTGCAGGCAAGGATAGTTGACGATCATGGCGATACTGAACGCCACCATGAACAGCACCGGCAAAGGCAACAGGCCGGCAATCAGGGTGCCCATCAGGGCCAGGGTCAGGGCGCCATTGAACCAGATCAGCTTCGGACGACGGGCATCCGGGAACTGCGAAACGCTGATTTCACTGTGGTCGATTTCATCGCCCACCAGGTGCAACTCACCCAKGCGTGCACGTTCACGCTTGCCGTAGCAGTAAGCGATGACCAGGATCGCCACCACACCGGCCAGCATCGCAGGAATCATCGGTACGAAGATGTCGGACGGATCCACATGCAACGCACTGGCAGCGCGTGCGGTCGGGCCGCCCCATGGGGTCATGTTCATCACGCCACCGGCGAGGATGATCAGGCCGGCCATGATCCGCGGGCTCATGCCGATACGGCTGTAGAGCGGCAGCATGGCGGCCACGCAGATCATATAAGTGGTCGCGCCGTCACCATCGAGGGAAACGACGAGCGCCAGAACGGCGGTGCCGACCGAAACTTTCAACGGGTCGCCCTTGACCAGTTTGAGGATCTTGCGCACGGCCGGGTCGAACAGGCCGGAGTCGATCATCAGGGCGAAGTACAAAATAGCGAACATCAGCATCACGCCGGTTGGCGCGAGTTTGGTGATGCCTTCGAGCATCATTGGGCCGATTTTCGGCGAAAAGCCGCCGAACAGGGCAAAAATGATCGGAATCAGGATCAGGGCGATCAGCGCGGACAGGCGCTTGGTCATGATCAGGAACATGAACGTGATGACCATGGCGAAGCCAAGGAAAGTCAGCATGGGAATACTCCAGGCGTAGCGCGGCTAGGGAATGGGCGGACCGGGCGGGATCAGCGCAGAACGGGAGGCACGAGACGTACGGACGGAGTTACAGCGAAGCGGCGGATAGGAGAGGACATCAGAATCACCATTGTTGTTGTTAAATGGGCCTGGCGAGCAGTCAAACGCTCGCATTGGCCACCGGTCTTTTGCCGGTAGTGGCGGCGATCCTAATCGGGGAAGCTTTCAGCCAGCTTTCGCCAATGAAAGCAAAGACCGGATGTGCAACCGGTCGTCGGATTGGGTTTCAAGCCCCTGAACACAGGGTGGGAGGTTGAACATGGGCGAACTTCACACCGGCGGCTGCCATTGCGGGCAACTGCGCTATCAATTCAGCGGGCCGCTGCACGATATCGCCCACTGCCATTGCTCCATTTGCCGACGGGTCAGCGGCGGCATCGTGACCACCTGGATCACCGTGCCGGCATCGGCCTTTCAATGGCTGGCCGGGACGCCGTCGAGGTACGATTCTTCATCCACCTGCGCGCGATATTTCTGCGGACACTGTGGGGCGCAACTGGCGCTGGTGACGCACCTGAGCCCGGACAGCATCGACCTGACCATCGCCACCCTCGACCATCCCGAGCAAGCACCGGCCGAGCGACACATCTGGACCGACAGTCGCTTGCCGTGGCTGCACCTGGACGAACACTTGCCCGGAGAGGCTGAAGAAACACTCTGATCAAAAAATAGACAGATCCAGCGGGCGTATTGCGCCCATCCAGATCGCATGCTCGGTGTGGTCGCGCAGATCGTCACCGGTATCAGGGTGCAGAAACACCACCAGACCCTGGCGGTTGAGCGCCAGCCAGGGCAGCACGTCGCCCAGCACCTGCGGCTCGAACGCCAACTGACAGCTCCAGTCCGGGTGCGGACCGACAGGGCGCTCGTGCACGCGGCCCATTTTCAGTGGAAACAATTGCGCCGCCTGCTCACACAAGGCCCGCGCCTGATCGATGGTACTGGCGTCGAAATAGACATGGGCGTGGTAGCCCGTTATGCGTTGCATTTGAAATCCTCTAAATCCGGTCGAGCAGATCACGCGGCACAGGCTGCGATCTTTTCACGTTTCACACTGCAATCGAAGGCAATGACAACCCCGACAACGACTCCGCACTGCCAGCCTGTTCGGCCATCAACCAATCCACAAACTGTTGAATCAACGCTCCGCGTCGTTTGCGCTGGGGCAGGACCACGTAATAACCCAGTCTCGACATCACCGTTTCGCCGATCGGCCGACACAACAACCCTTGCGCCAGCAAGTTATCCACAAGGTGGCGCCAGCCGATGGCCACGCCCTGACCACCAATCGCGGCCTGAATCAGCAGGGTGTAGTTGTCGAAGCGCAACTGCCCGGGCGCCGGGGGCGAGGTGATGCCCAACTCGCGGAACACACCACTCCAGTCGAACCAGTTACTGCTGTGTTCCCCACGCAGGTGCAGCAACGGAAACTCCAGCAATGCCTGGGCCGGCAAGGGTAGGGGACGCTCACCCAACAACTGCGGACTGCACACCGGAAACACTTCCTCGCTGAACAGCCAATGGCTTTCACCCTGCTTGAAGCGGCCATCGCCGAACAGCACCGCCACATCGATATCGGTACGTAGCATGTTATGGCTGCGTTCACTGGTGACCAGGCTGACATCCACCTGCGGATTGGCCGCGTGAAAACGGTGCAGTCGCGGCATCAACCAATAGGCGGCGAAGGCAAAATCCGTGGCAACCTGCAGTACTTCATGCTGTTGCTGTGCGTTGATTGCACTCAATCCTGCGTCGATATTCTGCAAACCGAGCTGAACCTGTTCGAAAAGAATCTGCCCGGCCTCGGTCAGTTCGATACCGCGATAAATGCGATCGAACAAGCGGGTCGCCAGTTGTTCTTCCAGGCGCTTGATCTGCTGGCTGATGGCCGGTTGCGTGGTGCCCAGCTCAACCGCCGCCGCGGTGAAACTGCGTTGGCGGGCCGCCGCTTCGAAGGCGCGAAGCAGATCAAGAGACAGGTCACCAAGGGCGTCATACATAAGCTGTGCTTATCCTAGTCATTGTCGCGCGTGGGCTTTACCGCAAGGTGCGAGGGTTTCATTCTCGAAGCCAGCACTCTCGCATAAACATCCACTATGGAATGCCGCGATCACATGAAGCGCAAGAACATTCTTTTCATCATGGCCGATCAAATGGCCGCGCCAATGTTGCCGTTCTACGGCCCATCGCCCATCAAACTGCCTCATCTCAGCCGCCTCGCCGCACAAGGCGTGGTGTTCGACTCCGCTTATTGCAACAGCCCCCTGTGCGCGCCGTCGCGTTTCACCCTGGTCAGTGGCCAGTTGCCGAGCAAGATCGGTGCCTACGACAACGCCGCCGATTTCCCCGCCGACGTACCGACCTATGCCCACTACCTGCGCCGCCTCGGCTACCGCACTGCCCTGTCGGGCAAGATGCATTTCTGCGGGCCAGACCAACTGCATGGCTACGAAGAACGCCTGACCAGTGACATCTACCCGGCCGACTACGGCTGGGCGGTGAACTGGGATGAACCGGACGTGCGCCCGACCTGGTATCACAACATGTCGTCAGTGCTGCAAGCCGGCCCGTGCGTGCGCACCAATCAGCTGGATTTCGACGAAGAGGTGGTGTTCAAGGCCCAGCAGTACCTGTTCGACCACATCCGCGAGGATGGCGACCAGCCGTTCTGCCTGACTGTTTCGATGACTCACCCACACGATCCGTACACGATTCCCAAGGCTTTCTGGGATCTGTACGACGATGCCGACATTCCATTACCCACAACCCCGGATCAGCATTCACTCGATCCACACTCCCAGCGCTTGCTCAAGGTCTACGACCTGTGGGACAAGCCGCTGCCTGTGGATAAGATCCGCGACGCCCGCCGTGCCTATTTCGGCGCGTGTAGCTATATCGACAGCAACGTCGGCAAACTCCTGCAAACCCTCGAGGATACCGGGCTGATCGACGATACCATCATCGTGTTCTCCGGCGACCACGGCGACATGCTCGGCGAACGTGGACTCTGGTACAAAATGCATTGGTTCGAAATGGCCGCACGGGTTCCCTTGTTGATCAGCGCGCCGGGGCAATTCGGCGCCGGCAGGGTCAGCGCCAGTGTTTCCACGGCCGACCTGTTGCCGACCTTCGTTGAACTGGCCGGGGGCTCGCTGGAACCGGGCTTGCCGCTGGACGGCTGCTCGCTGGTCCCGCACCTGCAAGGGCAGGTCGGTCACGACGAGGTGTTCGGCGAATACATGGCCGAAGGCACCATCAGCCCGTTGATGATGATCCGCCGCGGCGCCTACAAATTCATCTACAGCGAAGATGACCCTTGCCTGCTCTTCGACGTACACAATGACCCTCGCGAACTGGAAGAACTCAGTCATTCGCCGCAACATCGCCAACTGTTCGACGATTTTCTCGCCGAAGCGCGAGCCAAATGGAATTTTCCGGCGATTCACCAGCAGGTGCTCGCCAGCCAGCGGCGCCGGCGGTTCGTGGCCGAGGCGCTGACCCTCGGCAAGCTGAAGAGCTGGGATCACCAGCCACTGGTGGACGCCAGTCAGCAATACATGCGCAACCACATCGACCTCGACGATCTGGAGCGTAAAGCACGTTATCCACAACCCTGCCAAAACCAATAATGTTAAGGGGAAGTCCATGCAAAGGTTATCCACAGTACTGACGGTCGGGCTCCTGGCTCTGGGCAGTGCATCGGCGTTTGCCGATCAGAGTTGCGAGACCGTGAAAATGGCCGACCCGGGCTGGAGCGACATCGCCGCGACCAATGCCATCACCGGGTTTCTGCTGGACGGCATGGGCTACAAGGCCAAGATCGACACCCTCGCGGTGCCGATCACCTTTGGCGGGCTCAAGGATGGCCAGGTCGATGTGTTCCTGGGTAACTGGATGCCGGCGCAGCAAGGCTTCTATGACAAGTTCGTCGCCAACGGCGATGTCACGCAACTGGCGAAGAACCTCGAAGGCACCGAATTCACCCTCGCCGTTCCGGATTACGTGTGGGACGCGGGTGTGCATGACTTTGCCGACCTGAACAAATACGCCGACAAGTTCGACCGCAAGATCTACGGCATCGGCTCCGGCGCGCCGGCGAACATCTCGCTGCAAGAGATCATCAAGAAAAACGATTTCGACATGGGTCAGTGGAAACTGGTCGAGTCCAGCGAGCAAGCAATGCTGGCCGAGGTGTCCCGCGCAGTGAAGAAACAGAAATTCGTGACCTTCCTCGGCTGGACCCCGCACCCGATGAACGTGCAGCTGAAAATGCATTACCTCAAGGGTGGTGAAAAATACTTCGGTGACACCGGCAGCGTGCATACACTGACCCGCAAAGGCTATGCACAGGCCTGCCCGAACGTCGGCAAACTGCTGACCAACCTGAGTTTCACCCAGGACATGGAGAACAGCATCATGGCTGAGGTGGTGAACAAGAAGATCAGTAACGCTGATGCGGCCAAGGCTTGGATCAAGGCCAATCCGGCGGTGCTGGATAAATGGCTCGATGGGGTGAAGACCGTGGATGGCAAGGATGCGTTGCCGGCGGTCAAAGCCAAGTTGTAACCAATACCTGTGGGAGCGAGCTTGCTCGCGATGGCAATGGGAC
>NZ_JBGCUL010000207.1:0-6456 GCF_054177685.1 Pseudomonas sp. P5_A2_2 | reverse complement strand
GGCCCAGGGCGATGCCGCTGCCATTGCACCCGGTGGCGCCCAGCGGCAGACCGGCCAGGTACTGCGGCGCGTGTTGGCGCACCAGATCGCGATTGAAGATAAAGCCGCCGCTGCTCATTAGCACCGCCTGTTCGGCGCGAATCAACTGGCGAATGGCGCTGGTCTGTTCGATGTGACGCTGACGGGCGCGCAAGCGGTCGGCCAACGCTGGAGCGTACATATGAATGGCAGCGGCCCAGCGCGACAGACGCGCATGTTGTTTGGCGGCGCGGCTACCCGACGGCAACTGCCAGGCTTCGACGCCGATGACCTTGTCGTCGAGGTTGAGTACCAGACGCCGCACTTCGCACTGGCTGTGCAGGCGTGCACCGTGTCGCAAGGCGCTGGCCTTGAGTGGAGCGAACAGACTGGCACCGGACATGCCCGGGCCTTTGGTGCGGTGGCCACGGGGTGCCGGCTTGGCGCTGGCGGCATAGGCCGGCACGGCTTCGTTGCCGGAGTAATAGAGATAGTACTGGTCGCTCGGGTACGAGGTCTTGTGCGGCGGCACGCTGGCTTCGAACGCCGCGCCTTGGCGCTCCAGCCAGGCCAGTTGCTCGCGGCTGCCTTCGCAGAAATCCCGTAACGTCTCGGCGCTGACGGCGTCGCCGACTTCCTGACGCAGGTAATTGAACATGGCTTCGCTGGTGTCTTCATAGCCAGCCTGACACTGGTACGGCGTACCACCGCCGGCATATACCACGCCACCGCTCAGCGCCGTGGCGCCGCCGCCTTCGAAGCGATCCAGTGCGAGCACCGACAGGCCGCGAGCGCTGGCTTCGATGGCGGCACAGGCGCCGGCACCGCCAAACCCGACGATCAGCAAGTCGCAACGGTCATCCCATGGCAACTGGTCGGCGCTGTTCACTCGCAACGCCGTCAACCGGTTCAGGCTGTCCATGTTCGGGCCTCAGCCAGCAGCAGCGAGAGAAGGTGTTGGTTTGGCGGTGGTGGTGTAGCTGCCGTCGAGGTAGACCAGCGGGGTGATGGCGTCAGTGGTGTGGATCTGCAGGATGCGCCCGATGAACACGGTGTGGGTGCCATAGCTGAAGTGGCCGTCCTGGCGGCAGAGGATCGCCGACTGTGCGTCACCCAGGTAAGGAACACCGCCGGGGCTGGTCAGCCAGTTGCCACGGTCGAAGCGCGCTTCGCCCTTGATTGCGCCGCTGCACAGATGTGCCAGGTCCTGTTGTTCGACGCCGAGGATGTTGACGCAGAAGTCGGCACCGGTCGCCAGTGCGGCGTGGGGCGAGGCGGTCTTGTTGACGCAGATCAGCAGCGATGGCGGTTCGGTGCTCAGGGAGTCGACCGCGGTGGCGGCCATGGCGAACCGCTCGGAGCCGTTGCTGGTGCTGATAATGGTGACTGACTTGGCCAGGCGGCGCATGGCCTGGAGCATGTCGGCTTTGAGGTTGGCGTCGTTCATCGCACTGGGCCTTTTTTTGTTGGGGGTGGAGTGCGATGGATTCTTGCGCTGACGTCTAGCGCAAACATCGTCCGAGGGGACTAGGCATCAGGCCATTTCAATGTTGAATGTGCCGGCCTCATCGCGAGCAAGCTCGCTCCCACAGTTATCTGGGGCGCTCACAGGAATCGACCACACCTGATAACCCTGTGGGAGCGGGCTTGCCCTAATGCCAGTCAGTTAGGGCGCAAAACCTGTGGGAGCGAGCTTGCTCGCGATAGCGGACTGTCAGGCAATGCAGGTGTTGGCTATGCGATCGTCATCGTCGGAACGCCGCCCGGAGCAAGCTCGCTCCCACAGGAGTTGCGGTGTTCGAAGCGTTAACTGATCGGCATTAGGGCTTGCCCGCGAAGGCGGCCTTATAGACAACATCACTTTCACAGGCTCAATAAAAAACCCGGAAGCTTCCACTGTCCGGGTTTTTTATTGATCAACAACAATCAGCGGTTAAACCGCTCCACCAACGAATACTGGGTATTGGCAGTCCTGGTCAGCTCTTCACTCAGCAACGCCGAGTTCTGCGCCTGTTCCGAGGTCCGGTCCGCCAGTTCCGAAATGTTGCTGATGTTGCGGCTGATTTCTTCGGCCACGGCACTTTGCTCTTCGGTCGCGGCAGCGATCTGGGTGGTCATGTCGGTGATGTTGGCCACCGCCTCGCTGATCCCCACCAGCGCCTGGTCCGCTTCCAGTACCCGCGCCACGCCTTCTTCCGCCTGACGATGTCCGGCTTCCATGGTCTGTACGGCGGTACCGGCGGTTTGCTGGAGCTTGGCGATCAGCGCATGAATCTGCCCGGTGGACTCGCTGGTGCGTTGCGCCAGCTGACGGACTTCGTCGGCCACCACCGCAAAACCGCGACCCATTTCGCCGGCACGGGCCGCTTCGATGGCGGCGTTCAGGGCCAGCAGGTTGGTCTGGTCGGCGATGCCTTTGATCACGTCGACCACGCCACCGATTTCGTTGCTGTCCTTGGCCAGTTGGGTCACGGTCACGCCGGTTTCACCGACCACCACCGACAGGCGCTGGATGGCTTCGCGGGTCTCCCCGGCGATGTCACGACCACGACCGGTCAGGCGATTGGCTTCCTGGGTGGCATCGGCGGTGCGTTGTACGTGGCTGGCGACTTCCTGGGTGGTAGCGGCCATCTGGTTGACCGCAGTGGCCACCTGCTCGGTCTCGACGCGCTGGCGCTCCAGGCCGCTGGAGCTGTTGTGCGCCAGGGCATCGGATTGCCTGGCCTGATCGGTCAGGTGTTCGGCCGTGTCCTGCAGGCGGGTCAGGCAGGTTTTCAGGCGTGCTTCCTGACTGAGGATGGACATTTCCAGACGCGCCTGGGCGCCGCGACTGTCGGTGTACATCTGCGCGATCAATGGATCGGAGGTGGTCTGCTCAGCCAGGCGCAGCAAGCGCTTGAGGCCACGCTGCTGCCACTGAAGGCCCATCAGGCCCAGCGGCACCGAGAGCCCTGCTGCCAGGGCAAACCCCCAATGGGAGTTCAGCGATGCACCAATCATGAAGCTCAATTGGCTGACCAGAATGAACGGCAGCCAGTCCTGCAGGATCGGCAACCATTTATCCGAGGAGGGAACGGCCGACTTGCCCTGGTTGATGCGTAGGTAGAGCGCTTCGGCGCGGCGGATCTGTTCGGCAGTGGGCTTGACCCGCACCGACTCGTAACCGATCACCTGATTGCCTTCGAAGATCGGTGTCACATAGGCGTTCACCCAGTAATGATCACCGCTCTTGCAGCGATTCTTGACAATGCCCATCCATGGCAAGCCTTGTTTCAGTGTGCCCCACATGTGCGCGAACACCGCGGCCGGGACGTCGGGGTGACGGACCAGGTTGTGCGGTGCGCGGATCAGCTCCTCCCGGGAAAACCCGCTGATTTCGACGAAGGCGTCGTTGCAGTAGGTGATCATGCCCTTGGCATCGGTGGTGGAAATCAACCGTTGCTGAGCCGGGAAGGTCCGCTCGCGCTGTGTAATTGGCTGGTTGTTACGCATGGCTTTTTCAATCCGCAAGGCTTTCAAGAGTTGTCGGCTGCGTCGCGGATTTATTGAATGTTTTTTAAGCGCCTGACGTGTGTCACAAATTCGACCTGTGTTGAAAGGATTGACCTATCCGGCAGTTGAACTTTTCAGGGGTTCCTGCATTTACATTAATGGAATTTGATTGTTGTTCAGTTTCTGGAAAAGGGCTGGGGATGAATGGGGCGAGTAGCAATGCGTAAGCAGGTTGCAATCATAGGGACGTCGTTCCGTTTTCAATGTCGTCTGTTACACCGCTTTCGCGAGCAGGCTCGCTTGTACAGGTGTTTTGTGCGGATTTGAAGTTCAGGCCGCACCCACATCCCGCATCAATAACCCAAACTCCAGATCCACCGCATCCGGTATCGGCAAATACACCGTATGCCCATCGCCCGGCGCTTTGTCGATCGCTTCGCCTTTAGCGTTTTGCAACTGATGCAGATCGAAGTGGAAGTTGCCCTTGGGCGTCATCAGTTCCATGTGGTCGCCCAGGCCGAAGCGGTTCTTCACCCTGACCTCGGCCAGGCGGTCCCGCCGCTGCCCGGTCAGTTCACCGACAAACTGCTGGCGCTCCGACACCGAGCTGCCGTTCTGGTAGTTCTGGTATTCGTCATGCACGTGCCGGCGCAGAAAGCCTTCTGTGTAGCCGCGCTGGGCGAGGGATTCCAGGTCGGTCATCAGGCCGCGGTCGAAGGCCCGGCCCGCCACCGCATCGTCGATGGCGCGGCGATAGACCTGGGTGGTGCGCGCACAATAAAAGTGCGATTTGGTCCGGCCTTCGATTTTCAGGGAGTGCACGCCCATGTGCGTCAGGCGTTCGACGTGCTGCACGGCGCGCAGGTCCTTGGCGTTCATGATGTAAGTGCCGTGCTCGTCTTCGAAGGCGGGCATCTGTTCGCCGGGACGATTGGCTTCCTGCAACAGGAACACCTGGTCGGTAGGCGCGCCGATGCCCAGGGTCGGTTCGGGATCGAATGTCTGGACGATCTCGCCGAGCTGGTTTTCGGTAGCCGGTTGCGCTGAATATTTCCAGCGACAGGCATTGGTGCAACTGCCCTGATTGGCATCGCGCCTGTTCATGTAGCCCGACAGCAGGCAGCGCCCGGAATAGGCCATGCACAACGCGCCGTGCACGAACACTTCCAGTTCCATGGCGGGCACCTGCTCGCGGATCTCGGCGATTTCTTCCAGCGACAGCTCCCGGGACAGGATGATCCGGCTCAGGCCTTGCTGCTGCCAGAACTCGACACTCGCCCAGTTCACCGTATTGGCCTGCACCGAAAGGTGGATCGGCATCTGCGGGTAGTGCCGGCGCACCAGCATGATCAGGCCGGGGTCGGACATGATCAGTGCATCCGGGGCCATGGCGATCACCGGTTCAAGGTCCTTGAGGAAGGTCCTGAGCTTGGCGTTGTGCGGCGCGATGTTCACCACCACGTAGAAGCGCTTGCCCTGTGCCTGTGCCTCGCGAATGCCCAGAGCCAGGTTGGCGTGATCGAATTCGTTGTTGCGCACCCGCAGGCTGTAGCGCGGCTGGCCGGCATACACGGCATCGGCGCCGTAGGCGAAGGCGTAACGCATGTTTTTCAGGGTGCCGGCGGGGGCGAGCAGTTCTGGCGCGCAGAGGTTCATGGCGGTGTCGATCGCAAAAGCCGCACAGGGTAAATGCCCTGTGGCGAGGGTTTATTGACCTGGATCTATGCCTGATCAACAAACCGATGGCATTCGCCCGAGCCGAGGCGGGCTAAACATCATCGTCAGCTATTTCATACAGCTGCCTCAGGCGCTGAGCCTGCCGGACTGGCCGGTGCCGATGCGTTGCGACAATGCCTGGGCGGCGGGCAGCGAAGTGAGCGGGCCGCTGATCTGCACGCCGTCCTGGACGAGGTACCAGCAGGCGAGCATGCCCAGCTCTCTGAGCTGTGGGGGAACCGCGCTGCCGATAACGGACATGATCTGAACCTTGGACATGACAAGTACCTCCATCAATCTGTGGAGTTACTTTAAGGTCCGGGTGCCTTGAGGGGTAATCAACGCTTTCGATAGTGGTCATTGATGCCAGCGGGGGCAAACGACCGTCGGTCGGTCAGCTGACCACCTGATCGAGCATATGAACCACTTCCTGCTCGTTGAGCAGGCCCTTGCGCACCAGGCTTTGTGTCAGCAGCGAGAGAAACTTGGCGCTGCGATGGCCTTCCAGGTGCTTGAGTTCGGTCAGTGCGTTGTAGACCTTGCTGGAGGTGCACAGACCGACGATGCGGTGCGGGTTTTGCGTTGGCATGTGGTCGTCCTTGTTGTTATCAACCTGTTATCGACGGACAGCACCGAGCTTGCGGAGCTGTCATGACAAAAATATGACCGTTTTTTGCCGCACGGCAGAAAACGGGTCAGTCCATCTTGCCCGTTTCCACCACGTGCATTGTCCCGATAGCGACCTTGGCGAGATTTATCCAGACCTGCACCGACAAACGGGCATAAAAAACCCCGCTGTTTCAGCGGAGCTTGATGAGTCCGTTACCAGCGGCCGTAGTGATGGCCGTAGTAGCCGCGTGGCGGGCCGTAGTAACCACGGGGTGGTCCGTAGTATATCGGAGCCGGGCGGTAGTAGATCGGTTGTTYCACATAGACCGGGGCCGGCTGGTAGTAAACCGGAGGCGGTGGTGCGTAATAAACCGGCGCGGGTTGGTAGTAGACCGGTTGCGGTGCGACATAAACCGGGCGGTTGGCGTTGATCAGGGCCGAGCCGACAATGGCAGTGCCGACGATCGCGCCAAACACCGCCGGGCCTTGCCAGTAATTGCCTCCACCATGGGCTTGCGCCTGTCCTGCAATAGCGAGGGCGCCGATCAGCAAGGCAACTGTGGGGACTTTACGGATCATGATAGTTCCTCGGTTCTTCAGCCCGGCGCCTGTGTCTGCAAT
>NZ_JBGCUL010000206.1:0-6462 GCF_054177685.1 Pseudomonas sp. P5_A2_2 | reverse complement strand
GTCTGGTGCTGCGTAAACGCCTGATTCTTTCCGGGCTGGTAATTCTGTTGATGTGCAGCGTGCTGCTCGATCTGGCCCTGGGCCCGGCGAGCTACAGCCTCAGCGAAGTGCTCGGCGCACTGTTTTCGCCGGACAGCGCTTCACCGCAGGTGCGCGTGGTGATGTGGGATATCCGCTTGCCGGTGGCGTTAATGGCCGTTGCCGTTGGCGCGGCGTTGTCGCTGGCCGGCGCGCAGATGCAGACGATCCTCAACAACCCGTTGGCCAGCCCGTTCACCCTGGGTATTTCCGCCGCCGCCAGCTTCGGCGCGGCGTTGGGTTTGGCATTCGGCGTGGCGCTGTTCCCGCTGGCGGCRCAATTCATGGTGCCGCTGAACGCGTTCATCATGGCCATGCTGTCGGCGCTGCTGATTCACTTTCTGAGCATGCGTCGCGGCGTCACCGCCGAAACCATCGTGTTGCTCGGTATCGCGCTGGTGTTCACCTTCAATGCGCTGTTGGCGCTGGTGCAGTTCTTCGCCACTGAACAAGCCGTGGCCGCCGTGGTGTTCTGGACCATGGGCAGCCTGACCAAAGCGACGTGGCCGAAACTCGGCATTATCTGTCTGGTGATCCTGATCACCCTGCCGATATTCGCCAAACGCGCCTGGGCCCTGACCGCCCTGCGCCTGGGCGACGACAAGGCCGCCAGTTTCGGCATCAACGTACGCAGCCTGCGCTTTCAGACGCTGATCATGGTCAGCCTGCTCGCCTCGTTTCCCGTGGCGTTTGTCGGCACAATCGGTTTCATCGGGCTAGTCGGTCCGCACATCGCCCGTATGCTGATCGGCGAGGACCAGCGGTTTTTCCTGCCAGCCTCCTTGCTGACCGGCTCGTTGATTCTGTCGGCCAGCTCCGTGGTCAGCAAAACCCTGATCCCCGGCGCGATATTCCCCATCGGCGTGGTCACGTCGCTGATCGGCGTACCGTTCTTCATATCTCTGATTCTCGGCGGGAAGAAAAACTCATGGTGAAGCTGCAGCTGGAGAATCTCGGTGCCCGCTACGGCCAGCGCGAGATCATTCGTGATGTCTCGACGGCGACGTTTTTCGGCGGTCAGGTGGTCGCCGTAGTCGGGCCCAACGCTGCCGGCAAATCGACTCTGTTCAAGCGCATGGCCGGACTGATCGACGGCCCCGGACAGGTGATCTTGCAAGAGTCGAAAAGAGGCCCGACGGGCATCAGCTACATGCCCCAGGGTCTGAATGCCAGCGCCCGGTTGACGGTGTACGAGTCGGTGCTGCTGGCGCGCAAGCAACTGACGCCGGGCTGGGTCGTTCACGATGATGAATTGAAACTGGTCGATGAGATTCTCGCGGCGCTGGGCATCACCGAATTGTCCTTTCGCAACCTCGGTGAACTCAGCGGCGGTCAGCAACAGTTGGTGTCCATCGCACAAACCCTGGTGCGCGAACCGGAAATACTGCTGATGGATGAACCGACTAGCGCCCTCGACATGCATCGGCAGGTTCAGGTGCTGAACTTCATGCGCAGCCTGGCCCGAAAACGCGAGGTCATTGTGTTCATCGCCATCCACGACCTGAATCAGGCACTGCGTTTCGCCGATCAGGTTCTGGTGATTGCCGACGRCACCACGCAAGGCAGCGGCCCGAGTCACGAGGTGATTACCGAATCGATGCTGCGTAGCGTTTATAAGGTTGAGGCTCGGATTGAGCAGTGCAGTCGTGGGCAACGGCATATCGTGATTGACGATATTGTTTGATGGCTTGAATGATCACCCCGGAGCACCCGGTGTTCACGATGGTGGTACTGATTCTACAGTTTTCCACCTGAAGTCATTGAGTAGCGGGTTGCATGACCGACATCGGGTGCATCGACGTCGAACCGGGGAAGATCAGCAAAAGAATTTCGTATACCCTAGCACTATCTCACTCCAAATGACCGCCGCCGTGAACCTGACCAAACTCAACGCCCCCGACCTTGGTAACACGCCTTCGACTTCGGAAATCATCACCCGCCATCTGCGGGATGCGATTGTCGCCGGGCATTTTGCCGAGGATGAGCCGATCCGCCAGGACGACATCGCCCGCCAGTTCAATGTCAGCAAGATCCCGGTGCGCGAAGCCCTCAAGCGGCTGGAGGCCGAAGGGTTGGTGATGTTCCAGCGCAATCGCGGGGCGATGGTCACGCGGGTTTCCGATGCGGAACTGGCGCAGATGTTCGAAGTGCGGATGTTGCTGGAGGACAAGATTCTGCGCCTGGCCATTCCGAACATGACCGAAGAGACCTTCGCCCGTGCCGAGCGCATCTGTCAGGAGTTCATCGGCGAGGACGACGTGGGGCGCTGGGCCGAGCTCAACTGGGAGCTGCATTCCTGCCTGTACGAGCCGGCGCAGCGACCGTTTCTGGTGAGTCTGATCCGTTCGGTCAACGACAAGCTGGAGCGTTATCTACGCATGCAGATGAGCTTGTCGGCCGGTAAGGAACGGGCCGATCACGAACACCGCGAGATCCTGGCGGCCTGCCGCGCCGGGGATGTGGACCTGGCGGTGAAGCTTCTGGACGAGCACATTGCCGGCGTCTGCACGACCCTGTTCGAGCACCTGCCCCACACCCGCTGACAGCTGCGGATGCTGTGCCGATTTCGTCATCGACACAGACTAAATCCATCAAGCCGACACCCCGCCGCACGGGCCACTCTTGCGTTCACTCAACCGAATGGACGTGGCCCTCCCATGAAACGCATCTCTGTGATCGACTCCCACACCGGCGGCGAACCGACCCGCCTGGTGACCGCCGGCTTTCCTGACCTGGGCACCGGCAGCATGGCCGAACGGCGCAAGGTATTAGCCGAACAGCATGATCAATGGCGCGCCGCCTGTGTGCTGGAACCCCGGGGCAGCGACGTACTGGTGGGCGCCCTGCTCTGCACGCCGGTGGACCCTGGCGCCTGTGCCGGGGTGATTTTCTTCAACAACACCGGTTATCTGGGTATGTGCGGCCACGGCACCATCGGCCTGGTGGCGTCGTTGGCGCACCTGGGCAAGATCGGCCCCGGCGTGCACAGCATCGAAACGCCGGTGGGCACGGTGCAGGCAACCCTGCACGAAGACCATTCGGTGAGCGTACGCAACGTGCCGGCCTACCGTTATCGCAAGGCGCTGGCGGTGCAGGTGCCGGGCATCGGCCAAGTGGTCGGTGATATCGCTTGGGGCGGCAACTGGTTTTTCCTG
The DNA here is from genome assembly GCF_054177685.1 of Pseudomonas sp. P5_A2_2. Classification (NCBI taxonomy): domain Bacteria; kingdom Pseudomonadati; phylum Pseudomonadota; class Gammaproteobacteria; order Pseudomonadales; family Pseudomonadaceae; genus Pseudomonas; species Pseudomonas sp. P5_A2_2. Next base: position 3,229 of record NZ_JBGCUL010000206.1, on the reverse strand, counting down.
ATCGCCGAGCATGGCCTGCGGGTGGCTGGCGACAACCTCGACGCGCTGACCGCTTACACCTTCGCCGTGCAGCAAGCACTGGAAGCCCAAGGCATTCGCGGTGAAGACGGCGGCTTGATCGATCACGTCGAGTTGTTCGCCGATGACGATCACGCCGACAGCCGCAACTTCGTGCTCTGCCCCGGCAAAGCCTACGACCGTTCGCCCTGCGGCACCGGCACCAGTGCCAAACTGGCATGCCTGGCGGCCGACGACAAGTTGCAACCGGGGCAGGTCTGGCGCCAGGCCAGCGTCATCGGCAGCGAGTTCGAGGGTTCCTACGAACTGCAGGGTGAGCGCATCGTGCCGACCATTCGTGGTCGTGCGTTCATCAGTGCCGAGGCGAGCCTGATCATCGAACAGGACGACCCGTTCGCCTGGGGCATTCGTCCATGAACGAGGGCCAGGTGGCTGATGTGATCGTGATCGGCGCCGGCATTATCGGCGCCGCCTGTGCCCAGGCGCTGGCCCGTCGCGGCTTGCAGGTGCTGGTGCTGGACGCCGGCCTGCACGGCGCCACGGCCGCCGGCATGGGCCACTTGCTGGTACTCGACGACAACCCCGCCGAACTGGCCCTGAGTCAATATTCGTTGCAGCGCTGGCGCGAACTGGGCGCGGACCTGCCCGACAGCTGTGCCTACCGCTGCAACGGCACGCTGTGGCTGGCGGCGAATGCCGAAGAAATGGCGGTGGCCCACAGCAAATTCCTGAACCTGCAAGCCCGGGGCGTGGCTTGCGAACTGATCGGCGCCAGTGCCCTGCGCCAGCGCGAACCGGAACTGAGCGAAGGACTGGAAGGCGGCTTGCTGATCAATGGCGATGGCATTCTATACGCCCCGGCGACGGCCGGATGGATGCTCGAAACACCGAACATCCGCCAGCGCCGGGCACGGGTCAGTGCGGTCGATGGCAACCGCGTCTGCCTCGATGATGGTCACTGGTTGAGTGCCGATGCCGTGGTGTTGGCCAACGGTATTCAAGCCAACGAGCTGTGCCCGGAATTGCCCATCGAGCCGAAAAAAGGCCACTTGCTGATCACTGACCGCTACCCCGGCAGCGTCACCCACACGCTGGTGGAACTGGGTTACGTCACCAGTGCCCACAACGCCACGGGGCCGTCGACCGCCTGCAATATCCAGCCGCGCCCCACCGGGCAACTGTTCATTGGCGCCTCACGGCAATTCGGCACCACCGACCCGCAGGTCGAAGGCTGGATGCTCGCGAAAATGCTCAAGCGTGCCGCCGAGTACATGCCGGGGCTGGCCCGGCTCAACGGCATCCGTGCCTGGACCGGTTTTCGCGCCGCCAGCCCCGACGGCTTGCCGCTGGTGGGCAAACATCCACAACGGCAAGGCTTGTGGCTGGCAGTCGGTCACGAAGGACTGGGCGTAACCACGGCCCCTGGCACCGCCGATCTACTGGTGGCGCAACTGTTCAACGAAACCCCGCCACTGGCCGCACAACCTTATCTGCCCCAGCGTTTTCTCGGAGAACCGGTCTATGCCTGAATTGTTGCTGGACGGCCACATCCTGAAAGTCGCCGAAGGCACCAGCGTCGCCGCTGCCCTGGCGTTGGCCAGTGACGGCTGCACACGCACCTCGGTCAGCGGTCAGCGCCGTGCGCCGCTGTGCGGCATGGGCATTTGCCAGGAATGCCGGGTGACCATCGATGGCCGGCGTCGCCTGGCTTGCCAGACCCTGTGCCGTGACGGCATGCAGGTGGAGACTCGCCCATGAATGAATACGCTGATCTGTTGATCATTGGCRCTGGCCCTGCCGGGATGAGCGCCGCCCTTGCCGCCGCCCCCAGCGGCGCCCGCATCGTCATGCTCGACGACAACCCGCTGCCGGGCGGACAAATCTGGCGCGACGGACCTCAAGCCAACGTGCCAGGTCCGGCCCGGCGCCTGCGCGAGCGTCTGGCGTCGTGCAACAACATCCGCCATCACGCCTGTACTCGGGTGATCGCCGCCCCCGGCGCGAAACAACTGCTGGTGGAAGATGACGACCATGGCTGGTTGATCAGCTACGACAAACTGATTCTGTGCACCGGCGCCCGTGAATTGCTGCTGCCCTTCCCCGGCTGGACCCTGCCGGGTGTCAGCGGTGCGGGTGGTTTGCAGGCGCTGATCAAGGCCGGTTTGCCGGTGCAGAACGAGCGCGTGGTGATCGCCGGCAGCGGCCCGCTGTTACTGGCCAGTGCCGCCACCGCCAAACAGCATGGCGCGCAAGTGCAACGCATCGCCGAACAAGCCAGCCGCAGCGCTGTCGCCGGTTTCGCCGCGCAACTGCCGCGCTGGCCCGGCAAATGGCTGCAATCGTTCAGCCTGTTCRACCACCACTACCGCACCGCCACCCACGTATTGGCGGCGCTTGGCACCGACCGAGTGGAAGGCGTGCGCCTGCAACAACAAGGCAACATCGTCGAACTGGAATGTGATCGGCTGGCCTGTGGATTCGGGTTGATTGCGAATATCCAGTTGGGTCAGGCACTGGGTTGCGCCATCGAAGATCAAGCCATCGCGGTGGATGCCTGGCAGGCCAGCAACCGCGCCGATCATTATGCGGCGGGCGAATGCACAGGGTTCGGCGGCAGTGAGCTGGCCTTGGTGGAAGGTGCGATTGCCGGCCACGCAGCGGTCGGCAATCTGCAAGCCGCCAGGCAATTGTGGCCGCGCCGGGCGCGCTGGCAGGGTTTCGCCAAGGCGCTGAACAGCGCGTTTGCCCTCGACCCACGACTCAAGTCCCTGGCCCAACCCGACACCCTGGTATGCCGCTGCGAAGACGTGCCCTACGCGGCATTGACCGGTCACTCTGACTGGCGCGAAGCCAAACTCGCCAGTCGCTGCGGCATGGGCGCCTGCCAGGGCCGGGTGTGTGGCGGCGCAGTGCAGCATTTGTTTGGTTGGCAGCCCCCGGCACCGCGCCCACCCTTCAGCCCGGCGCGGATCGAAACCTTGATGTCCCTGGACGATACCCCGCCAGCGTGTTGACCACGCCAGGGGTTTCGGCCACGCTGCCGAGTCTCTATGATCCCGGGGGTCACCCTCAGACCCCCGGCGCCATGTATCCCTCGCTCACCACCTTTAATCCTTGCGATCTGCCGACGCTGCTGAACAGCCTTCAGCCCATCGCGCCGTTGCTCGATACCCTGTCGGACGTGGTGTTTTTCATCAAGGACTGCGAGGCC
>NZ_JBGCUL010000205.1:0-6520 GCF_054177685.1 Pseudomonas sp. P5_A2_2 | reverse complement strand
GCACAGGTCCCGGGAGCACCCACAAGTGAAGGGACAGCTTCAAATCGATCGGCTAGTCCATTCGGACGAAGCCASTCGCGAACCGCCGCCATAACCTGTTTCTACAACAATAAAACCGTGTCGAGAGCCACCATGCGCAAATCCACTTGTGCTCTGTTCATCATCCTCTGTGCGGGTACTTCCACCAGCCTGTGCCAACTGTTCAAGAATGAAGCCTACCGACCGACCACGGCCTACTTCAGCTGTTTGAGCATGGCCATCAACTGTTACCCGCCAGTGGTGCGCAATCTGCTGCCTTGAGTGCTGTTTGCAACAGCCATAAAAAACCACCGAATCCCGGTGGTTTTTTCGTTGCTTCAAGGATCAGGTTGGCAAAACCCCTCGGGCCCGTGACAGGGTCAGCGCCAGGTCCTCGATCATATCTTCCTGCCCTCCCACCGTGCCGCGACGGCCCAGTTCCACCAGCAGCTCGCGAGCGGCAATCCCGTACTTCTGTTCAGCACGCTTGGCGAACAGCAGGAACGAGCTGTAGACCCCGGCATAACCCAACGTCAGGGCATCGCGGTCGAGGCGGATCGGCTGGTCCATCATCGGCACCACCAGGTCTTCGGCCACGTCCATGATCTTGTACAGATCGATTCCACTGTTAACGCCCATGCGCTCCAGCACCGCGACGAACACTTCCAGCGGCGTATTGCCCGCCCCCGCACCAAGACCTGCAACCGATCCGTCGATCCGCGCAGCACCGGCCTCGATCGCGGCCAGGGAGTTGGCGATGGCCATGCCCATGTTGTGGTGGCCGTGGAACCCGACTTCGGTCCCGGCATTCAGGCCGGCACGCAAAGCACCGATCTTTTGCGTCACTTCATCGGGCAGCATGTAGCCGGCCGAGTCGGTGCAGTAGATGCAGTTGGCGCCGTAGCTTTCCATCAGGCGCGCCTGCTCCAGCAGTTTCTCCGGGCTGACCATGTGCGCCATCATCAGGAAGCCGACGGTGTCCAGGCCCATCTTCGCCGACATGCCGATGTGCTGGCCGGACACGTCCGCTTCGGTGCAGTGAGTGGCGACACGAATGGTCGACACACCGTGTTCGTGGGCCATCTTCAGGTGGTCGAGGGTACCGATCCCCGGCAACAACAGGGCCGAGACCTTGGCCTGTTTCATCTGCGGGATCACCGCAGCGAAATATTCCTCGTCGCTGTGAGCGGGGAAACCGTAGTTCAGCGACGCACCGCCCAGGCCATCGCCGTGGGTGATCTCGATCAGCGGCACACCCGCAGCATCGAGGCCGGTGGCCACCGAGACCATTTGTTCGATGCTGATCTGGTGCTGTTTGGCGTGCATGCCGTCGCGCAGGCTCATGTCGTGCAGACGGACGCTCTTACCTTGCAAATTCATACTCATCTCCACTCAACGGACTGGCAGTTGCAGGGTGCCCTTGTGGGCTTCTTCGGCGAACATCTCGGCCGTGCGCAAACCGGCGGCGGTCATGATGTCGAGGTTGCCGGCGGACTTGGGCAGGAAATCGCCGAGGCCTTCGACCTCGATGAAAATCGACACCTTGCGCCCGTCGAACACCGGCCCGTTGATCAGCTTGTAGCCGGGCACATAGCGCTGCACTTCGCGGACCATCTCCAGCACCGAAGTGCGGATCGCATCCTGATTCGGCTCGTCATCGGTCAGGCAGTGGATGGTGTCGCGCATCATCAGCGGCGGCTCGGCCGGGTTGATCACGATGATCGCCTTGCCGCGTCGGGCGCCGCCGATCTTCTCCACCGCACCGGCGGTGGTGCGGGTGAACTCGTCGATGTTCTGCCGGGTACCCGGGCCGACCGAACCGGAAGAAACCGTCGCGACGATTTCGCCGTAACTCACCGGCTGCACCCGGGACACCGCCGCTACCATCGGGATGGTCGCCTGGCCACCGCAGGTGACCATGTTGACGTTCATCGCCAGGCTCGACGCGTGCTCCTTGAGGTTGACCGGCGGCACGCAGAACGGGCCGATGGCCGCTGGCGTGAGGTCGATCATGATCACCCCCAGCTCGTTGAGCTTGCGGCTGTTTTGCGCATGCACGTAGGCCGAGGTGGCATCGAAGGCGATACGGATGTCATCGTCGAGGACGTGGGGCAGCAAGCCGTCGACGCCGCCGGCGGTGGTTTTGATGCCCATTTCCCGGGCACGTTTCAGGCCCTCGGATTCGGGGTCGACACCCACCATCCACACCGGCTCGATCCATTGCGATCGGCACATTTTCATCAGCAGATCGGTGCCGATGTTGCCCGGGCCGATAATGGCCGCTCTGAGTTTTTTGCTCATTGGGTCAAACTCCAAAAGTCAGGCGCAGAAAGACACCCGGGCACTGCCCAGGCCATCGATAGTCAGCGAAAAGTGGTCGCCGGCACGGGCCGGTTCCAGTGGTACCAGGGATCCGGACAGGATGATTTCCCCGGCCTTGAACGGAATGCCGAAGGCACCCAGGGTGTTGGCCAGCCAGGCCACGGCGGTCAGCGGATTGCCCTGGACCGCCGAACCCAGGCCTTCRCTCAGGGGCTCACCGTTCTTGGACACGCGCATGCGCAGGTTGGGCAGGTCCAGCTCGCGGGGGTCGACCTGGCTGTCGCCCAGCACGAACACGCCGCAGGAGGCGTTGTCGGCCACGGTGTCCTGGATGCGGATGCGCCAGTCGTGAATCCGCGAGTCGACGATCTCGAAGCACGGCATCACGTATTCGGTGGCAGCCAGTACGTCGGCTTCGGTGATGCCGGGGCCGACCAGATCATGCTTGAGCTTGAAGGCGATCTCGCCCTCGGCCCGTGGCTGGATCAGTTTGTTGGCCGACAGGGAAATCTGCGCATCGTTATCGAAGGACATCTGCCGGGTGATGAAGCCGAAATCCGGCTGATGCACGTTGAGCATCTGCTGCACCGCCGCCGAGGTCACGCCGATTTTCTTGCCGACGATCTGGTCACCGGCCGCCACCCGACGCTCAATGGCGTACAGGGAAATGTGATAGGCGTCTTCGATGCTGATCGACGGCCAACGCTCGGTCAGCGGCGCCAGGGTGGAGCCGCTGAGCAGCGCCTGATAAAGCTCTTCGCCGAACTCACGGCGCAATTGCAGGCTCATCCGCGGGCCTCCTGAAAAAATGCCAGGCACTGGCGGTTGAACAGATCACGATGCTCGACCTGAACCCAATGCCCGCACTCGCTGAGCATCACGAAGCGGATGTTGCTGCAGTGTTCAAGCATGGTCTGGGCACCGGAGGACGGGCAGAACTTGTCGTTCATGCCCCAGAAGCCGAGGATCGGGCACTGCAACTCGCCCAGGCGCGACGTCATGTTCGGCACCTGCATGGTCGACAGCACGCACACCGGTTGCTGTTGCACCACGGCTACCCGCTCGTTGACCGTCTCGTCGCTGATCAGGCTTTCATCGAACAGTTGCAGGGCCAGCAGGCGACGCATGCCCGCCGCATCGTTCAGCTCACCCTTGGCGAAAGCCGCACCCATTTTCTGGATGCCTTCCATCTGCAGGTAATACTGTTCCTTTTCCATCAGGCCACCGGGGGCCATCAGCACCAGACGGCTGACACGCTGCGGTTGGTCGAGGGCCAGTTTGATCGCGATTGCGCCGCCCAGGGAGTTGCCGACCAGCACGCAGCGCTGGATGTCCAGGGCGTCGAGCAGACCGCTCAGCGCGGCCGTGAAGAAATCCAGGGTGTAGAGGGTGTCGGGTTTGTCCGAAGCGCCGTAGCCCGGCAGGTCGGGAACGATGATCCGGTAACCGGCCTCGGCAAACACCGGGTAGTTCTGCTTGAAGTTGCTGTGCCCGCTGGCACCCGGCCCGCTGCCGTGAATGAAAACCACCGGCTCGCCGCTGCCGCCATCCTTCCCGCTTATATCCACATAGCGCAGCTGCAAACCATCCGGCAGCGTAACGAAGTGCCCTTGCGCTGAAGCGCCCATAAGGTGTCCTCCCGGCCTGTTGTTGTAGCCGGATTATTCCGAGGGGCCGGGTGATCAACATCGTCCGACAGGACTACGCCTCCCCCCTGTAGGAGCGAGCCTGCTCGCGAAAAACGCCAGGACAACGCGTTCAGTCAGGCAGAACACGTTTTCGTTGACGTCCATCGCGAGCAGGCTCGCTCCTACAGTCTCTAGTCTCATCGGACGTTGGATTACAGGGACCACAGACCTAGCATCGACGGCATACCCGAGCGACAGAAAGAGAATTCCCATGCTTGATCCAATGGACTTTCACGGCAAAGTGATACTGGTCACCGGCGGTGGCAAAGGTGTCGGACGCGGCATTACTCAGCGCTTTCTGGACTGCGGCGCCGAGGTGGTGATCTGCGGTCGCGAAGCCCCGCCAACCCTGCCGGCCAGCGCCGGGCGCGAGGCGCTGTTCCTGCCCTGTGACCTGCGCGATGTCGAGCAATCCGGGCGCTTGATCGCACAAATCGTCGAGCGCTTCGGGCGCCTCGATGTGCTGGTCAACAACGCCGGCGGTTCACCGAATGCCGACGCCGCGACAGCCTCGCCGCGTTTCAGCGAGGCAATCATCCGTTTGAACCTGATTGCGCCACTGAACCTGTGCCAGCAGGCCAACCAGGTGATGCAAGCCCAGGCCGATGGCGGCGCGATCATCAACATCTGCAGCGTCAGCGCCACCCGCCCTTCCCCCGGCACCGCCGCTTATGGCGCGGCCAAGGCCGGATTGCTGAACCTGACCACCTCACTGGCGGTGGAATGGGCGCCGAAGGTGCGGGTCAACGCCGTCACCGCCGGGCTGATTCTCACCGAACAGGCGGCCATGCATTATGGTGACGACGCGGGCATTGCCCGGGTGGCGGCGACCATCCCGCTGCAACGTCTGGCGACCCCGGAAGACATCGGCGACACCTGCCTGTACCTGGCCTCGACGCTGGCCCGTTACGTCAGTGGCGCGGACATCGCGGTGCATGGCGCAGGCGAACGCCCGGCGTTTCTCGATGCGGCCCAATCCCATTCATAAGAGGACTTTCGAGATGCCCGTAGCCAGCCACAGCGTTGTACTGAACCTCACGCAACAAGCCGCCTGGATCAAACTGCGCGACCTGAGCCTCGCCCCACACTACGTACCGGGGCTCACCRGTTGCCAGTTTCATCCCGGCGCAACGCAAGGCGTCGGCGCCAGTCGCCGGGTGTTGCGCAAGGGCGGTCAGTATCTGGATGAAAGCGTGGTGCAGTGGCGGGAAGGCACTGGTTTCGTGCTGCGGTTGCACAAGGGCGACAATGACTCGCCCTTTCCGTTTCGCGAGGCGAGCTTCAGTTATGCCTTGCAAGCCGAAGGCAACGCGACCCGCATCACCCTGCAAATGAGTTACAGCCTGCGCGGTGGCAGGCTGTTTGAAGGATTGCTGGCCAAGGCCTTCAACAAGGTCGTGCGACAGATTGCCGAGAACCTCAAGGCCTTCTACGAAACCGGCCGTACACAGAATCCTGATATGGCTGTCAGCACATCCAACATTGATGTTGCCTGACACGCCGCCATCGCGGGCAAGCCCGCAGGGGATTGGGGATACTCGCAATGTCGGCGTCACCACAAAAAACTGTGGGAGCGAGCCTGCTCGCGAAGGGGCCGGCATATTCAACATTGATGTTGCCTGACACGCCGCCATCGCGAGCAAGCTCGCTCCCACAGTGATTTGGGTAGTTCGCAGATTTTGCATACGGCCACTGAACCTGTGGGAGCGAGCTTGCTCGCGATGAGGCCGGCACATTCAAAATTGATGTTGCCTGTCACGCAGCCATCGCGAGCAGGCTCGCTCCCACAGGGGGGATGGGTTGGGTCAGCTCTTGAGTGAGCGGCCTTCAGGAACGCGCCACTTCCAAGTGAGCGGTAAAACGGGTGGCGACTATCTTCCATTGTCCGGCGATACGCTGGTAACGGTCCTGATAAAAGCCACCCAGCTGCCGCGTCGCCCCGCTCTCGCCATCCAGGTTGAAATACCACAGGGCCCAACGGCCCTGGGCTTCACTCTCGCTCAGCACCTCGATTTCCGGATTGGCGCCATGATGCAGGTCGATCACCCGCTCATGGCAGGCCAGTTCGCGGTACAGCGCGGCAAAACTGTCGCGCTCGCAAAAGATCCCCAACGGTCCGTAATCGATCAGCACTTCACCTTCGGCAAAGCAATCGGCAATCACCTCGACCTGCTTGAGGTCGCAGGCGTTGAGGTAGCGATGCTTGAGCTGGCGGATGTCCTCCAGCGCTTCCAGGCGGGCGATACGCTGCTCCAGATTCATGCTGCACCTCGCGGGGTTACGTTAACTTCACTCCAGTAGGCTTTCATCGAACGGATCTTGCCGTCGGCATCGAACTCCATCACGTCGATCACATGCAGCGAGCACGGTTGCCCGCCCCACTCCATGTCGACCCGGAACGGCATCGCGCCGCAACCGTTGAGTGTCGCGCGCACCGGGCCGGTCTGGGTTGCCGAGACCTTCATCGCCCCCAGCCCTTCACGGTAAAAGCG
>NZ_JBGCUL010000204.1:0-6545 GCF_054177685.1 Pseudomonas sp. P5_A2_2 | reverse complement strand
GGGTCGACATGGCGGCTGCTTTTATATCAAGGGCGCGAACATAAACATTACATATATTTATGTGTTAGGAGAAATTGATTTTTCTGTAAGTAGGTATAGGTCAATAAACGTTGGCTTATAAGCGTTCTTCTAAAAAATGACAGCGCCTGAGTTATAACGATATTAGATATTTGTATTTCCGTTACCTTGGCGCAGTACGCAGGATGCCCACTCATCAGATCGGGGTTACGCCGATCATCCATGAGGGGAAATCCATGTTGTTTGAGCGCACGCCTGTAAAACGATTATTGCCTGCGATGTTGGGTGCCTTGATTTCGCTGGCTGCCAGCACCGCTGCCCAAGCCGATGCGACGCTGGACAAAATCGAGCAGCGTCATGTGCTGGTGGTCGGCGTGCTGCTGTCGGGTGGCCCCTTTGGCGGGATCGATCCAGCCACGCAAAAACCGCGAGGCCTGAACGTTGAGCTCGCTCAGGAGTTGGGTCGGCAGTTGGGTGCTGAAGTCGAACTGGTGCCGGTGTTGCCGGCCAACCGTGTGCAGTTTCTGCAGCAGGGCAAAGTCGATTTGCTGATTGCCAACATGGAATGGACGGCGGAACGCGGCGAAATTCTCGGTTTTGTGCCGACGCCGTTTTACCGGGTCGGCGGCACCGCCGCAGTCCTCAAGGACAGCAAGATCGCACGTTGGGAAGACCTCAAAGGACAACCGGTCTGCACCTCGCAAGGCAGCAGCTACGTCAAACCGCTCACCGAGTTGGGTGTCGAGATCAAGGCCTTCAAGAGCTCGTCCGAATCCTTGCTGGCACTGCGCGGCAACAACTGCGTCGCGGCGGTGCACGACGCCACGCTGGTCAACCCGTTGATCGCCGACAGTCCCGAATGGAAGGACTACCGGGCGATCACCCCGGAACTGAACCCGGCGCCTTCAGTGATCTGGACCCGGCGCGGAGAGAGCGATACCCAGGCGAAGCTCGACCCGATCGTCAAGGAGCTGCACCGCAGCGGCTGGTTGATCGAGGCCCAGACCCGCAACCGCATCACGCCTGCATCGCCGGCGCTGGTCGAGCTGCAAAAGAAGTTTCAGGCCAACGGCGTCTGATTCATCTCATCGTCTTCAATACGCCGCCGCATTGCGCGACGGCCGTTCAAGGTAGTCGCGCATGAATCGTCTTTTTTCCGCTAAAACCCTGTCCTCGCTGTGCCTGGCCGGCGCTGTCGCATTGGCTGCAAGCCTGGCCCGGGCCGATGCCACGCTGGACAAGATCGAGCAGCGTCACGCCATCACTGTCGGGGTGATTCTCAGCGGCCCGCCATTCGGCACCATCGACCCGAAGACCGGTGAACACCTGGGCTACAACGTCGAGCTCGCCAAGGGCGTGGCCAAGGCCTTGGGCGTCGAGGCCAACACCGTCTCGGTGCTGGCGCCGAACCGTGTGCAGTTCCTGCAGCAGGGCAAGGTCGACATCCTGATCGCCAACATGCAGTTCACCGAAGAACGCGGCGAGATTCTCGATTACGTGCCCACGCCATACGAGGAAGTAGGCGGCGCGGCGTTGATTCGCAAAGGCTCGGGCATTGCCCAGTGGGCCGACCTCAAGGGCAAACCGGTGTGCGTGTCCCAGGGCAGCAACTTCATCAAGCCGCTGCAGGAAACCTACGGCGCCGAGATCAAGGCATTCCGCAGCCAGTCCGAATCGTTGTTGTCCCTGCGCGGCAACGGTTGCGTGGCGGCGGTGCATGTCAGCCCGACCATGCATGCGTTGTTGAGCGATGCCGAATGGGCGGGTTACGAGATCCCGTTGCCGGGTGACTTGATCCCGTCGAACTCGGTGATCTGGTTGCGCAAGGGTGAGCAGGATACCCAGGCGAAACTGGACGCCATCGTGCGCGATTGGCACCGCAGCGGCTGGCTGATCGAGCTCGGCGAACGCACGGACATGGCACCGTCTCAGGCGCTGCGTGACTTGCACGAAAAATATCGCAACGCCGCGCCGCTGGCGGTGCTTCCGTGAGTCTGTTCGCAGACTTGCAGCAACTGCTCGGCGCGAGCCATGTGCAGAGCAGCGAAGAGGCCGCGCCGTACCTGACTGACAAACAGGGACGTTACGTTGGCCAGGTCGTTGCCGCCGTGCACCCGGCCAACACCGAAGAAGTTGCGGCCGTGGTCCGCGCCTGTGTGGCCGCCGATACGCCGGTGGTGGTGCAGGGCGGTAATACCGGGCTGATGGGCGGCGCCACGCCGGACGCCAGCGGTCGTGCGGTGTTGCTGTTGCTGGATCGCCTGAACCGGGTGCGCGCTGTGGACACCGACAACGACACGTTGACCGTCGAAGCCGGCTGCATTCTGCAAAACGTGCAGGACGTCGCCCGCAACGCCGGTCGCCTGTTTCCCCTCAGTCTGGGCGCCGAAGGCAGTTGCACCATTGGCGGCAATCTCGGCACCAATGCCGGTGGTACCGCCGTATTGCGCTACGGCAATACCCGCGAGCTGACGCTGGGGCTGGAAGTGGTAACCGCCCAGGGCGAAATCTGGAACGGCCTGCGCGGTCTGCGCAAGGACAACACCGGCTACGATCTGCGTGACCTGTACATCGGCAGTGAAGGCACCCTCGGTATTATCACTGCCGCCACGCTGAAACTGTTCCCGCTGCCCAAGGCTCAGGCTACGGCGTTATTGGCCTTTGATTCGCTGGCGCAAGCGGTGCAATTCCTGTCCCATGCCCGTGCCGGGTTTGGAGCCAGCCTCACGGCTTTCGAACTGCTCAGTGCCGACTGCCTGGCCTTGTTGCACGAACAATTTCCCGAAGGTCCGCAACCTTTCCTCGGTGTCAGTCAGCCTTGGTTCGCGTTGCTGGAACTCTCGGATAACCACAGCGAAACTCACGCCCGCGAAGCCTTTGAAGCGGTGCTTGGCGATGCGTTCGAAAAGGACTTGCTGGCCAATGCGCTGATCGCCGAAAGCCTCGCGCAAAGCGACGCGCTGTGGCTGTTGCGCGAAAACATGAGCGAGGCGCAGAAGCGCGCCGGTCGCAACATGAAGCACGATATCTCGGTGCCGATTTCCCAGGTCGTGGCGTTCGTCAGCCACACCGATGCGCTGTTGCAGGCGCACTTTCCCGGTGTTCGCCATTTCACCTTCGGCCATCTGGGCGACGGCAACCTGCATTACAACGTCGCTCATCCGCTGGATTCGACGGTGGATGCGCACATGGCGAATTACGCGGCACTCAGTCTTCTGGTGCACGACAGTGCCCATGCCCGCGGTGGTTCCATCAGCGCTGAACACGGCATCGGCCAACGCAAGCTGGGCCTGCTGGGGCGCTACAAAAGCGCGGTGGAGCTGGATCTGATGCGGCGTATCAAACAAGCCATGGACCCGAAGAATCTGCTCAATCCGGGCAAGGTCGTGGAGGTAAGTCAGTCATGACGCTCAGACTTTCCAAGCGTGTGCAGCGCGTCTCCCTGTCGGCCAATGCCGCCGCCAAATCCCGCGCTACCGAATTGCGTGAGGCCGGTCACGACATCCTCGACCTGACCACCGGCGAGCCGGATTTCGACACGCCTGAACACATCAAGCAGGCGGCGTATTCCGCGATCGCCGCCGGTGCCACCAAGTACACGCCGACGCCTGGGGTGAAAGCCTTGCGGCTTGCCGTGCAGCGCAAACTCCAGCGGGAAAACCGCCTGGACTATTCGCTGCCCTCCATCGTGATTGCCAACGGCGCCAAGCAGGTCATCTTCAACGCGTTCGCCGCGACCCTCGACGATGGCGATGAAGTGCTGGTGCCCACGCCTTACTGGCCATCGTTCCCGGACAGCGTACGGTTCAACGGTGGCGAACCGGTGTTCATCGAATGCGGGCTTGAGCAGGGCTGCAAGCTCACGGCACACCAGCTTGAACAACACATCGGCGAGCGCACGCGCTGGCTGATCCTCAACGGTCCCGGCAATCCCAGTGGTGCGGTGTACAGCGCGGTGGAGTTGCAGGCGCTGGCCGAGGTGCTGCGCCGTCATCCGCAGGTGTTGATTCTGCTGGATGAGCTCTACGAGCACATTCGTTTCGACGGTCAGCCGGCGCAGAACCTGCTCAATGTCGCACCGGATCTGCAGGAGCGTTGCCTGCTGGTGGGCGGTGTGTCGAAGACGTATGCCATGACCGGCTGGCGCATCGGTTTTGGCGCAGGGCCACAGGTGCTGACCAGTGCGATGGCTGTGGTGCAATCGCAATCCACTTCCGGGGCGTCCTCGGTGGGCCAGGCCGCCGCGTTGGCGGCCTTCGAAGGCGGGCTGGATTTCCTGCCCGAGCAGGTCGTGGCCTATCAGCAGCGTCGGGATCTGTTGGTGAGCGCCTTGSGCGCTGTCGACGGTCTTGAAGTGCTTGAGCCGCRGGGCGGCTTCTTCGTGTTTGTCCGTTGTGCCGGTTTGCTGGGGCGTTATCGCCCCGACGGCAACCGCTTGAACAGCGACGCTGACGTCGTCGCCTATTTGCTGGAAGAGGGCGTGGCCGGTGTGGCGGGCAGTGCGTATGGCTTGTCGCCGTGGTTTCGCCTGTCCATCGCCACCGCGACCGACAGCGTCGCTGAAGCCGGGCGCCGCATCGCTCGGGCCTGCGCGCAACTGCGGGGGACGGCATGAGTCACTGGCTGGATCTTTTCGTCCACTGGACCGCCGGTTTCGGTCTGAACTACAGCTTTCTGCTGGACGCCTATCAGCGCGCAAGCCTGGTGCAAGGCGCGCTGACCACGGTGTGGTTGTGCCTGTTCACCATCGTTGGCAGTTTGCTCGCCGGTGTCGGCTTGGCGGCGATGCTGACGTCGGGAAAACCCTGGCTGGCGAAACCGGCGCGGGTCTTCGTCGAAGTCACTCGCAACACGCCGACGCTGGTGCAGCTGTATTGCGCGTTCCTGGTGTTGAACATGCTGCTGACCCAGGCGGTCGGCGCGGCGAACCCGCTGACGCCGTTCGCCTGGGTGGTGATCGTGATCTCGCTGCACAAGGGCGCGTTCCATGCCGAAGCCTTGCGCGCCGGCATCGAAGCGGTGCCGACCGTGACACTGGAAGCCGCCAGTTCCCTTGCGTTCAGCAGCCGCCAATTGCTGTGGAATGTGCAACTGCCGCTGGCGGTGCGCTTCGCCTTGCCGTCGCTGATCAACAACCTGATCGACCTGGTGAAGATGACCGCCGTGGCCTCGGCGATTGCCGTCGGCGACATCACCTACGCGTCGATCATGATCTGGACCCAGAGCGATAACGTGCTGGAGCTGATGATCCTGATCCTGAGCTTTTTCGGTCTTCTGAGTTTTATCGTCAATTGTGTGGGGCGCTACCTGGAAGCGCACTTGAGGATGCCCGGTTATGGCCATTGAATCGTCCGTCACCGCGCCGGTGGCCTGGTCGCGTCGGCATGTCGGCAAGCTGTTGCTCGGCACCGTGCTCTGGCTGCTATGGTTCGCCCCGCAAAGCCTGGTGCTCAACGCCTTGCTGCAATGGTCGCCGGCACTGGTTGCGGGCTTTGGCCAGAACATTCTGATCAGCCTGGTCGCCATCGCGCTGGGTTCGGTGCTGGGGTTACTGGTGGGGGCGCTGGCATTGTCGCCATTGCGCTTGCTGCGTTTGCCGGCGCGGATCTGGGTGCAGATTTTCCGCAATGCGCCGTGGCTGGTGCTGATCTATTTCACCACCTATGTGTTCCCGTTCGAGGTCAGGATCGGCAGCACCTATGTCTCGTTCCCCGACTGGGTCAAGGTCACCCTCGGGCTAGCGCTACCGGCGAGTGCCAACGTCGCGGAAATTTTCCGTGGTGCCATTGCCTCGATCCCCAGCACCCAATGGGAAGCCGCACGTTCCCTGGCGTTTACCCGCGGACAGATTTTCCGCTCGATCATCTTGCCGCAGTGCTTCAAACGCATGTTGCCGCCGTGGATGAACCTCTACGCCGTGATCACCATGGGCACGGCGCTGGCCTCGCTGGTGGGCGTGCATGACGTGATCGACACCGCGCAGATCGCCAGCAACACCGTGAACATGACCGGCTTCACCGTGGTGATTTACCTGAGCCTGCTGGTGTTGTTCTTCGCTTATTGCTACCCGATTTCCCGTCTCACCCAACGCCTGGAGCGACGTTATGCCTTCTACTGAAACCGTCGCCGAGCCTCTGGTCAGCCTGCGCGATCTGCACCTGTCGTTCGCCAGCAATCCGGTACTCAAAGGCATCGACCTTGATGTGCACCGTGGACAGGCGGTGTCGATCATCGGCCCGTCCGGTTCCGGCAAGTCGACGATTCTGCGTTGCATCACCGGGTTGTTGCAGCCGCAGCGCGGCACTATCCGCGTCGGCGCCACCGAGGTGCATAACCTGGCGCAGGAAGCCCAGCGCATCGAGTTGCGCAAGCGCGTGGGGTTTGTGTTCCAGCAGTACAACCTGTTCCCGCATTTGTCGGTGCTGGAAAATCTGGCGATTGCGCCGCGCAAGGTGTTGGGGCGCAGCCGCGCCGATGCCGAAAAAGACGGGCGTGCCTTGCTGGCGAAAGTGCGCATGGAGCACAAG
>NZ_JBGCUL010000203.1:0-6548 GCF_054177685.1 Pseudomonas sp. P5_A2_2 | reverse complement strand
TCACCACGGTAATCAACAGCGGCAAAATGAAATAAATCGCCCGATAGGCCAGCAGTCCCGCTACCAGACTGCCCCGCGAAACCTCATGTTGCAGCAGTGCCACGAACACCGCCTCGAGTACGCCGAGCCCGGCCGGGATGTGAGTGATGACTCCGGCGATGGCGCTGATCAACAGCACGCCCAGCACCAGTGGATAATCCAGTTTGCCTGGCAACAAGGTGAAAATCACCGCCGCCATCAGCGACCAGTTCAATGCACCCAGGACCAGTTGCAGCACTGCCATGCGCAGTGACGGCAGATCAATTTCCACGCCGCGAGTCGCCCACTCCCGACGTTTGGCAAACCGACACGCCGCCAGGTACCCGGCGCTCAGCAGCAACAACAAAACCCCCACGCCTTGCAGCGCGCTGCTGCTGAGTTTCCAGCCCGGTGGCATGCGCACCAGCCCGCTGCTGAACACCGCGCCGGCAATCACCATGTAGCCGAACCAGTTGGTCGCCAGGCTCAGGCCAAGGATTTTCGCGATGTTGCTCTTGCTCACCCCGAGCCGCGAATACAACCGGTAACGCATGGCGATGCCGCCGACCCAGGCGCTCAGGTTCAGGTTGAAGGCGTAGCTGATGATTCCCACGGGCAGGATCTGTTTCCACGTCAGGTTCTGACGGATGTAGGTGCGGCCGATCAGGTCGAAGCAGGCGTACACCAGAAAACTCACCAGGGTAAGCCCCGAAGCAATGATCAGCGTGCGCACCTTGAAATCTGCCAGGTTATCGAACACTTCGTTCCACTCGATGCGCTGGGCGAGCGTCGTGAACAGCACGATCAGCATCAGGAAAAACAGCATCGTCAGCGGTCGTTTCCAGCGACGCCAATGGGACTTGCCCCAGCTTTTGCCGGGAGAGGCCGAATGGGTCTCAGCGCGGTTCATGGTCAGCACTCCCGGATGGCGGGGGGAAGCGTTTCAGACGAGGTTTATGCGCCGGCAACCAACCGGCCCACGCCGGAAAATGCCGCAGGAAGTGAAACACCAGAAAACCGATGGTCATGTGCCAGACACGACCTCGTGGCGCGACGTCGGGAGACATGGCCTTGCAATGGTTATCGCTGAGGTCTTCCAGGCGATTGAACAGATGACGATTGAAGGCCTGGTCGCGGATCAGCACGTTGGCTTCCAGATTCAACGACAGGCTCAATGGGTCGAGGTTGCTGGAGCCGACGGTGCTCCAGTCCTCGTCCACCAAGGCGACCTTGCCGTGCAGCGGGCGGTCGCAATATTCGTAGATCTTCACGCCGGACTTGAGCAGGTAGTCATAGGTCATACGCGCGGCGAGCCTGGCCACCCGCATGTCTGGCTGGCCCTGCAGGATCAGCCGCACATCCACGCCTCGGCGGGCCGCGTTGCGGATCTCGCGCAGCAAGCGGAAACCGGGAAAGAAGTAGGCGTTGGCGATCACCACTCGGCGCTGTGCCTGGCGCAACACCTGGCGGTAAACCTCTTCGATGTCGGTCGGGTGTTCCGCGTTGTCGCGGTACACCAGCCGTACCTGGCCATCGTGATCGCTGAAGGCCAGTTCCGAACGCCGCTGCCGACGGCGTTGCCACCAGTATTTGGCGTGCATCGGGCGACCGCATTGCAGCAGCGCGAAGTGATGGATGTCGGCCACGGCAGGGCCTTGCACCTCTACGGAATAATCCTGTTTGGCCCCGGGGCCGAAGTCGGCCAGATGATCGGCGGAAAAGTTGATCCCGCCGACGAACGCGACGCTGCCATCCACCACCACGATCTTGCGGTGCAGGCGCCGGAACCAGTTGGTGCGGATGCCCAGGCGTTTCGGTGCCGGGTCGAATACTTGCAGGTGTACGCCGGCCGCAGTCAGCGCGGTGAGGAACCCGGTACTCAGCTCGCCGCAACCAAAGCCGTCGAGGCTGACGGTGGTGCGCACGCCGCGCTGAGCGGCTTCGATCAGGATCTGCTGCAGCTCATTGCCGACCTTGTCCTCGAACAGAATGAAGGTTTCCAGCAGGATTTCACTTTGCGCCCGGCGCAGGGCTGCAAACACCCGGGGAAAGTACGCCTCGCCGTTTTCCAGCAACTCGACGCGATTGCTGCCTTGCCAGCCGTATTCGACATCGACCGCTGTCGGCTCGTGGGTGGGCGGAGCGGGGATGTGTTCCAGCGTGGTTTTTTCCATCGACCGGCTGCTCATAGCTCGATCTCCACCGACAGCGGGGCGTGGTCGGAAAGGTGCGACCAGGGCCGGGTAGACAGCACTTGCGGATGGCTGGCCTTGAGGTTGCGCACGTAGATGCGGTCCAGGCGCAATGCCGGCAAGCGCGCAGGGAAACTGCGCGCCGGTTTGCCATGTTGCGCGGCGAAGACTTCATACAGACCGCTGGGCTTGAGAAACGCATCGGCGCGCTGGCGCCAGTCGTTGAAGTCCCCGGCGACAATCACCGGGGCGTCGCTGGGCAGGGCGTCCAGGCGTTGGGCGAGCAACTTCAGTTGCGCGGTACGATGGGTTTCGCGCAGCCCCAGGTGCACGCAAATCGCATGCACCTCCTGGCCGTCACCGGGCAAACGCAACACGCAATGCAAGAGCCCGCGGTTCTCGTGGCCACTGATGGATACGTCGAGGTTGTCGTGGCGAATGATCTGGAATTTCGACAACAGCGCATTGCCGTGATCACCCGTCGGATACACCGCATTGCGTCCATAGGCGAACTGCGGCCAAAGGGTGTCGGCGAGGAATTCGTATTGCGGCATCGCCGGCCAATTGGTGTAGCGCTTGGGGTGCTGTTCATGGGTGCCGTGGACTTCCTGCAAAAACACCACATCGGCTGACACACTGCGTACCGCTTCACGCAGTTCCGGCAGGATGAAACGCCGGTTGAGCGCAGTGAACCCCTTGTGGGTGTTGACCGTCAGTACCGTGAAACGACAAATGACGGACGAACCTTGTACCCGCATGTCGGTTGCGTTTGAGTGTGCGGGAATATCGGTGTGATTCGCTGTCATGTCGCCTCCCGCCTGACGGCCACTGTCTTTGGATGACTCTGGGGCGGCGGCGAAAGTTTCGATGGGGCTACGGGCGGTACATTTTCTGCAGAACACCGAACAACTGTGGGAGCGAGCTTGCTCGCGATGGCGTTCTGTCTGACAAATCCATGTTGAATTTGCCGCCGTCATCGCGAGCAAGCTCGCTCCCACAGGGTAGGTACGTTGCCGAACGCCACGGCGCCCCAGACCAGCACGGTGGCCAGCGCGAGCCACGGATTGCCGGCGGTGAAGGTCAGCAGGAACAACACGGCGGCGAGCAGGGCAAAGATGATTTTCAGGGCGCTGATCGGACCGCGTTTGTCCGCCAGTTTGCCGCCCCAGATGTTGCCGACAGCTACCGAGATACCGTAGACCAGCAACACCAGGCTGACGGTGCCGGCGCTGAAGCCGGAGAGGTCCTGCAGAATCGGCGCGAGGAAGGTAAAGGCGATGAACGAGCCGCCGTAGCCGAGGGCTGTCATGGCATACACCAGCAACAGGCGCGGTTTCTTGAGCACCTGTAATTGCTGCAACAACGAAGCAGGTTTGCCGTGGGCAATATTTTTCGGCACGTAGAGCAGGCTGCCGATGAAGGCGATGACACCCAGTGCCGAAACGGCGAGGAAGGTTTCACGCCAGCCGAAATGCTGGCCGATGAATGTCCCCAGCGGCACGCCGGTGACCAGCGCCACGGTCAGACCGGTGAACATGATGGCGATCGTGCTGGCGGCTTTTTCCTTCGGCACTAGACTGGTGGCGATGGTCGAACCGATCGAGAAAAACACCCCGTGGGCCAGGCCGGTGACGATCCGGGCGAGGATCAACGACTCGTAGCCCGGTGCTTGCCAGGCCAGCAGGTTGCCGAGGGTGAACAGCACCATCAGCGACAACAGCAGGAATTTGCGTGGAACCTTGCCAGTGAGGGCGGTCAGCACCGGGGCGCCGACGGCAACACCCAGGGCATACAGGCTGACCAGCAGGCCGGCGGAYGGCAGGCTGACGCCGAGGTCGGCGCCAATGGTGGGTAACAGGCCAACGATGACGAACTCGGTCGTCCCGATGGCAAAGGCGCTGAGGGTCAGCGCGAGCAGGGCAATGGGCATGGCTGCAACTCCGGAGGTTGATTCGATGGAGCGCAGTGTCGGGGTTCGGGTTGTGCGGAAAAATACAGGGACGGACATTTGATATTTGCGTGCAGATCAAATATCGCTGTCCTGCTTTCTGCGGGCAATGTCCGAACTTGCCCGGCATTTCTCGATCAGTACCTTACAGACACAGCCAAAGGAGTGGGTGCTTTGATCAGGCTCAAGACCGCGATACTGCTGGGTGCGTTGCTGTTGCTGGGCAGCGAGCAGCTGGAAGCCGCCGCGATACCGGGGCTGCCGGCCACCGCGACACCGCTGGCGCACCCCGAACCGCTGGTACAGGGCGGCTTGCTCGGTGCTATCAGCTCAAGCATCGACGAGGTCCAGACCAGACTCGATCTCAACGAGAACCTGGTCGACGCCTGGCGCCTGCGTGCCGATCGCGCGGCCGATGAAGTGGATCAGTTGGTCAATCAGCCTTCGGCCCGTTCGCCCTGGAGTGTCGCCGGCGATTTTCTGCTACTGACCTGCGTGTGGGCGGTGGTGTTTGCCTGTCTTTGGCTGCTTGGGCGGATGACCGCCAGGCGTCTGTGCGAGCATCGTCTGCTGCTCAGTCGTGAACGGGGACAGGCGTTGCTCGGTTACGTGCTGCCCTACACTCTTCCGGCGGTGGTCAGCCTGCCCCTGACGATTTATGCCAGCCAGTTTTTGCCGATATCGGCCGGTCGGGCGCTCGCGCTGTGTCTGGCTTATGCCGCAAGCACGGGGATATTTTCCGTGTCATTGGTGCTGTCGCTGGTGGTGGTGTTCAATGCCGGCCACAAGCGGCGGGCGGTGCAGATCATTCGCGAGAAAAGTCCCCGGCCGTTATTCGGTATCGGTTTTCTGGTGGCCTTGAGCGATGCCCTGACCAGTCCGCAGATCGCCCATCAACTGGGCAGCAATCTCACCAGCAGCATTGCAGTATTCACCGGGTTGGCCGCGTCGATTTCCTTCGGCTTGCTGGTGATCCGCATGCGTCGCCCGGTAGCCCATGTGATCCGCATCCTGCCGCTGGCCCAGCGCCTCAGGCAGCCGGCGTTGCGTGAAACCCTGCGGATATTTTCCGGGCTCTGGTATTGGCCGATTCTGTTGATGGTACTGGTTTCGATCATCAACCTGATCGGTGCCGGGGCGGACAACCAGAGAGTGCTGCGCAGCGCCTTGTTCACCACGGTGCTGCTGATCGCCACGGTATTTCTCAGCACCACGCTGCATCATCTGTTCAAGGCGCGCAGCGAAGCGGAGCTGCGCCGCAGCGGCGCCTACAAGGAGCGTTTTCTCAATCTGTCCCATGCGTTGCTGCGCATCGGCATGGCCATCGTGTTCATCGATATCCTCGGGCGGATCTGGGGCGTGTCGCTGTTCGAATTCGCGGTGAGCAATGCCGTTGGCCGGGCGATCAGTGATTCCCTGAGCCACATCGGTTTGATCCTGCTGGTGACCTGGATGGTCTGGGTGGTGCTCGATACGGCGATTCAGGAGGCCCTGAAACCACCGACCTACAAGCGCTCGGCGCGCCAGCCGAGTACGCGGGTGAAAACCATCCTGCCGCTGCTGCGCAACGCGATCAAAATCATCCTGGTGGTGATTTGCGCGATCACCACCATGGCCAACCTGGGGATCAACGTCGCGCCGTTCCTGGCTGGTGCCGGGGTGATCGGCCTGGCGATCGGTTTCGGTTCCCAGCAACTGGTGCAGGACGTGATTACCGGGCTGTTCATCATCATCGAAGACACCCTGTCCATCGGTGACTGGGTGGTGCTTGATTCCGGGCATGCCGGCACCGTCGAAGGCCTGACCATCCGCACCTTGCGCCTGCGTGATGGCAAGGGCTTCGTGCACTCGGTGCCGTTCGGGCAGATCAAGGCCGTGACCAACCAGTCGCGGCAATTCGCCTATGCGTTTTTCTCGGTGCAATTCACTTACGACACCGATGTCGATAAGGCCATCGAACTGATCCGCGAGGCCGGGCACTCCATCAGCAATGACCCGTTCCTGCGTTACAACCTGCAAGGACCGCTGGATGTGTTTGGCGTCGACAAGATGGACCTCAACGGTGTGGTGCTGACCGCGCAATTTCGCACGGTATCCGGTGGTCAATACGCGGTGAGCCGGGCCTTTAACCAGCGTTTGAAAAAGCTTGTGGATAACTGCCCGTGGGTGAACTTCGCGCAGACTTATCCACAGCAGGCGCTGGTGCCGAGGCATCCGGTCGAAGCGCCGCCCGAGGCAGGGCATGAGCCGGATCATTCGGCAGTGCTGATGCCGGATCGGCCGCGATCTCAGTAGTCAGTTTTGTACTTGAGGCTTTCAGTGGCTGGTCTGGCCCCATCGCGAGCAAGCTCGCTCCCACAGGGGATTTTCTGTGTATACAAATTTATGGC
>NZ_JBGCUL010000202.1:0-6563 GCF_054177685.1 Pseudomonas sp. P5_A2_2 | reverse complement strand
CTCTGCGGGATTTTTTTTGCCTGCTGAAAAATCACGCGACTATCAAATCGACCATCAAACGATGTGCGCCATTCAATGGACGTTCATGCTTGTCCGGGGCTGTCGGTGGACGGGGCGTTTTTTCCCACGAGCGGCGCATCATGGCAGCTATTCCCTTTCGGGAAGACTCGGAACTGATCACAAGTCCGCATTGTCCGCCCTGCTACGGCGACATTAGGGTGCGGAGCGTGATTCCAGGTCTATTTCCGTCGGCCACCGCACTTTGGGGGCCAGGTGGCGTGCGAGATTGAAGTTCACACCTTCGTTGTTCCAGTCGCGAGGTGGGCGAGGGAATTGAGGTAGCGCCTGAGGGCCTTGCTGCATGAACAACAGGGCCATGGCCCAGTACATCTCGCCTTGCATGGTTCCGTGGGCGAAATGGAAGCGGTCGATGACCTGATGTGTGCCGGGTTTCACCACGGCAATGCTGACCGATTCGATCAAGCCGCCGGTGCCCATGGGACCATAAACGCTGCATACCTCGGCGCGCAGGTCATCCCAGTCGTAGACTTCCGTGCGCACTCCCCAGCCACTGCGGCTAAAGGGCCGTAGCCCATCGTGGTGGAAACGATAGACGTAGACTTTGCGGCGCAGGCGGTTGAAGCGGATGGGTTCGTCGCGGGGGGCTTGCACGTCCATTCGCCAAGCGTACACACCACCCCAAATTCCAATAATGAACAATATCGGGATGGTAAGAGTGACGATTAAGGAGGGAGATTCCCATGTTTCAAGTGGAAAGAAGATCGTGAATGGAGCACAGGACAATGCGAAAAATAATGCTGCAAGCCATGGTCCGGCCCCTCGTGTTCGGACTGTAGAGCGCCGCAATTCAAGGTAAGTGTGGTCTACATGATTGGGTGAGTTTGACAGTACTGGTGGATAAGGCTTGAGGTTAGGTGCCTCGTTTGGTTTTGGCAGATCGCGCTTCCAGCCGGGGGCCGGTGGGTCGAGCAAAGGTTCGGTGAAGAACATCATTGACCTCCGGAAGGGTTAGAGGTTGGAGTAGGTAGTCAGGGTGAGCGCCGCATAGCCCTCGTGACGAAAATAAATCCGTCACCTTTTTGTCAGGGTGAGCGTGGCACCAGCGCGTGACGCAATATTTCATGGGATCAGCGGCCTGCATCCTCAATGGAACGAGGAAACCTTGGCTCGTAACACAACAGCAGGGAGACCCAATGGCCACAGGCATGCACAAGGATCAACGGCAGTAACAGGCCATAGATCGGYACGAAGATCCACAGCTGAGGRATTTTYACGAACCGGCTGTCCAGTTGCCACACGGCCATGAAAGAGCGCCACGGCCAGGGRAATTTGCCGATGAGTTTTTTGGGTTTGGGCGCCGCTTCCGGMCCCTCTTCCATGTAGCGCCGRATGTATTCCCAGAACGCCAASAGTTCGGAGGCGTTACGGGTTGGCTTGCCCACGAAGGTGATTTCGAAGTCGTCCTTGAGATGGCCGTCGGCGTCACGGACGGAGTGGGTTTCTTTGTCCCATCCCAGCATGACGAAGCCTCCGGTGCCGTCCAGTTCGGACATCTTYGGGTTGATRCAGACTTCGGCGGTGTCCCAGTCCAAGGCGACAATGCCTCCCAGGTGTTTGGGGCGAAGCAGGTAGATCTTGCGGGTGAYGCGGTTGAAGCGGACGATCAGGCGYCGGGCGGTGAATGCTTCGAGTCGTAAGTAGCGAAAGACGTATTTTATGTAAAGATACAGAGAAGTTATAGGAATTAATGGAATGATATGCAGCGAAATAAAATCAATAATGCTAAGCGGAGTACTCTCGGAACCTTTGTGTTCGTTATAGTAATACGTGGCGAGGAAATAAAATGCAAGGAAGAACATCCATAGTAGTCCTGCGCCGACTCCGCCCACTATTAAGGTTATCAGTCCGCGCTTCTCATCGTTTGGAGTGCGGACATCAATGTAAGTTGGATTGTAATTATACAGTGACTCATTATCTGTAATAGCTTTCGAAATTGTTTGTGTTACACGAATGGGAGGCAGCTTTTCATTGGTCYCTTTTTGTAGGTCGGCTTCTCTTCCTAATGCTTCGTAATCAGTCGTCGCACGTCCGTCATACATGAGCCATTCAAAAAAATACATTAGAGGGTTGCCTCGATAGCTTTGTGGAAATTTTTTAGTTCTTGCTCTACGGATTTGGGGGTTCCATTGTCTCGATCTTTTCGAAAAGTACAGTGGTTCAAGTAATTCTGAAGCTCATTGGGGAGCAGCATTTCTAACGCGACGGAAGCGGCGAAAATCACCAGGTTGATTCGTATGCACCAACGCAGCATAAAAGCCATTTTCAATGCGAGTTGTGTGGACGTCTGATGGGCATATACCAAAAAACGATTTCGTCCATGTATCTGGATTAGTCGTTCCAAATACGGGGCAGCAGCTGCCAATCCGATGGCTATTGAAAAGAGGGCGGATCCAGCTTGGGCA
The DNA here is from genome assembly GCF_054177685.1 of Pseudomonas sp. P5_A2_2. Taxonomy (NCBI): domain Bacteria; kingdom Pseudomonadati; phylum Pseudomonadota; class Gammaproteobacteria; order Pseudomonadales; family Pseudomonadaceae; genus Pseudomonas; species Pseudomonas sp. P5_A2_2. Next base: position 4,080 of record NZ_JBGCUL010000202.1, on the reverse strand, counting down.
GCAGCACGCATGAAATATACTAGGGATAAAGAGTGGTTTTCTCGAAGATGGGCTTTTTTGGCGTCGGATAAATCAAAAACCATCCCGGCTGCTGCCGCCCCCCCCGCCAACACCCCCGCCATCAACTTCAACTGACTCCCCATCACCCGCCCGGCCTGGCGAATCGCCGTGTTATGACTTCGCTCGGCCAACCCCACCGCCACCGCCCCCAACTCCAGCCCGACCGCCGACACCGCGAGCATGGCGGCCGTCAGCTCGATGTACTCGCGCGTGCCTTTGTCCGCCTTTTCTGCCTTCAGCTTCAGGTTCCAGACCTCCAGCAAGGCCAGGGTGCTGCCCAAGCGCACTTCCAGCATGGGCCCGGCGGCGCCCGCGGCCAGCGAGTCGCCGAAGCTCTTGTGGGCGGCCAGGCTTATTTTCGCCTTGACCCCCTGGCTGAGCGGCATGGTCCTGCTTTCGAAATGCAGTTGCTCYCCCARWTGGCCCAGCCTCGCCTTGAACACYAGGGCCAGCGCGGTGTTGAGCGGGCCGTCCAGCCTGGACGCCGCGCTGYTTTGCAGCAGGCGGGTACCGAAGGTGTTGGTCAGCAGCACCGCGCCGCTGAGTCGGATGGCAGAGGGCGGCGTATTGAGGCTGACCTCGCCGACCAGCGCGTGGGCTTTGGCGTAGATATCGACCAGCGACTTGCTCAAGGCTTGCAGCTGAGCGCCGTCCAGGGTCGGCAGTTGCGAGCGTTGGGCGAGCAACAGATTGATCTGTTCGATGGCCTGGGTCTGATTCTGGGCAAGCCCGCGCCAAAACCAGTTGTTCGGCGTCGTGCCGTCGAGGGCGCTCCAGCTGTCGATTTGCGCCTCGCCCAGGGCGGTACTGTTCATGCCGGCAACGGCCACGCCCAGTTGCGCTTCGAACGCCAGGCCGTTGCCGCTGTCTTTGGCATCGTAGTAGGCAAAAGCCTCGAGCAACGCGGTGCTGTTGAGCCACTGCAAATGATCGGCGGCGCGCTGGTCCTTGATCGCATCGGCTTGGGCGACGGCCGCATCAAACTCTGCCATGAAGGCCTGCAGCCGCGCTTCGTCGACCGACGGCGCGTAGCGTTTCGCCCAGCTGTCGTGGCGCGCGTGCTCGATGTCGTCGCGCTCCTGGCGCTGTTGGTCGGCGGGGTTGCGGAAACTGCGGTAGCTGCCCATCGACGCCGTGACCATGTGGACGTTGCTGCTGGCGTACTCGCGGTCGGTGTACCGCACGCCAAGCGCGTTGGCGTGGTTGACGTAGCGTTGCTCGGCTTGTTCGGCGAGGGTGAGCTTGAGGTTTTCGAGGCCGAAGGCGATGGTGTGTTTGCGCTGGTTGTCGATGCCTTCGCCGTCGGTTTTGCGCATGAAGGTTTCGAGCGTCTCCACGCTCTGATTGCGCCAGGCATTGAGCTCCTGGGTGATGCCGATCGGGTCGTCCAACACCACGGCAAAACCCTGCGCCTGGGTCGCTGTTGCGCCAAGCCGCGTGGCCACACCCGCCAGGGCCGAGAATCCGGCCGGGGGCGCAAACAGTTGCTCGCCAAGGCGGGTCATCAAGGGCGGGGAGGTCGGCCCAAGCAGGTCGGCGACGCTACTGTCCAGCGCCTGGGCCTCGATGATGTGCGCGGTGTGGCTGCAGCTTTGGATCAGTTGGCGGATATCGACCTTGCGCAGGGTGTTGCGCAGCCGCGGTTGCGTGCGGATCTCGGCGAGCAGGCGCGGCGTCAGCAGGTCCGGGGTGAACAGCAGCCGGGCTTCGTTGACGTCTTCAGGATCGCTGACCTGGATGACCCGATCGCCGAAGTCCGGCAGGCCGCCCAGCCCCAGGTCGTCCGGGGTGGCGGGCCACACGGCCTTGCACAAGCCGCTGCTGTAGGTTTGATAGGCGCCCTCGCATACCCAGTCGGTCGCGGTGCGGTGGATGAACACATAAAGATACCCCTCGCGCAGTGCGCGCACGGTATAGCGCGCGGTGGTCAGGGGCAGGCTGGCGAGGGGCTCCGCCTGGGCCAGGGCAGGAGGCAGGGCCGATTCGGTGTGCCCGATCACGGCATAGCGCAGCGGCAGCAGGGACACCGAGCGTTTACAGCTGACGCAGGGACTGTTGCCTTCGGTGCTGAACGTTTGCCGGGCGACGAAGTTGAGCAGGTCGGTCGGGGCGGTCATGGTCGTGCTCCCTGGAGAAACAACTGGCCCAGGCGTCCTTCGCCCCGGGCGCTACGCTGCAGCGCGGCATGCCAGTGGGCAGTGCCGTGCAAGCGTTGGGGGGTGTGTTGGAGGGTGAGGATGATGAAATCGGTCAGGTTGTGATGGTCAATCAATCCCAGGCTCTTTCCTTGGCTGAGCAGCGACTCGATCAGCGCCAGACGCACTCCATGGCACGGGCTACTGAATAAAGTGGGTGAGGTTTCGTTGAGTGTTTCCAGTAGCCGGAAAGGCAGGGGGTCACTTTCCAATGCTTGCCATAACGCGGCGTCCATCACCAATCGCGGGGCGGCAACGATCGGGATTGACCGTGCTCCTCCGCGGATTCGATGCCACTGTTCCTGGCTTGGAGTGGCCCCACGGCACCACCAGGACACAACGGGTGCGAGCAGCCACTCTCTCCACTGCTCGGGCGCATGGCGCACGAGCTTCGGCGTGACACGGCTGTCGTAGTAGCGCAACAAGTAACGCTCGCTGTCTTGCGTGTCGACAATCGTGGCCTGACTCAGATGTCGGGCCAGCACATCGGCGCTCACAGTGCTGGTAATCCATGCGACGATGGTATTGCTGTCATAGCGCGCAAGACTGTCGATCAGTGCGCCATGGCCCTTGCGAGTGGCCTCACGTGGACATGCCAAGTGCGGGCCCAATGGCCTGAGCTGTTCCAGGCCGGGAGCCAGAAGCAGTGGTTGCAGATCAAAGCCTGGATGGTCCGTCAGTTTTTGCCGGGTTTCCTGAGGTAATGTCGCCATATCGATCAACGCGACGAGATATCGCGGACGGGGGACGTCGTGCGCGTAAAGGTCGTTGGTCAGTGCCGTCAGCAGTTCACCGGGAATCATGCGTCCACCTTCACGAGGGCTTTATGCTCACGGGCGGCCTTGAGCCAGCAGCCAACACAGATCGGTTCGCCGGTTGTCGGCACGCCACTAAGGATGAGTGAGTGTCCTGCGCCTTTAGCGTTAAGTTGCGTCGGCCCATTCAGGTAGATGGCAATCCCGCTGAGGGTGATGCCATTGGCATCCAGGGTAATGCTACCGCCGGGGCCTTGTAGAACGAGGCTCTCGCTGGTTTGCAGCTGATAGGTCGTGGTTTTGGTGCCTATGCCTTGCGCGGCAGAGATATGTTGGGAACCCTGAATGACCTGTTCGGCGTTACCGCCAATTTCCATGCGGTGATTGACTGCAATCGTGTCGTGTCGATCATTGCCAATGGTCTCGACCCGGTCTTTGCCAATGCTGATCTGGTGGTTGCGACCGAAACTCTGCACTCGATCTCGACCTACGCTGTGATAGTGGTCCTGAGCGATGCTTATCCGTTCGTCATTGCCCACCTGTTCCTTGCGGTCGTGGCCTACCTCTATCTGCTCGTCATGCCCGACTTTCTCACTGCGGTCATTACCCACAAACGTTGTGTTGTCATGTTTGATATGGACGTTCTTGTCCTTTTCGGCATGGATGTACACCTCTTCCTGCCCCAGCTCATCCTCAAAACGCAGCTCATTGAAGCCCTCTCCCTTATGGGTACGGCTCTTGATGGTCATCCGCGTTTTGTGTTTGGGCAGTTCATAGGGCGGCAGATTGGTCTCGCGGTAGGCGCGGCCCGTGGCGATCGGCTGATCCGGATCGCCATCCAGGAAGCTGATGATCAGCTCCTGATTCACCCGGGGCACGGCCATGGCGCCCCAGGTCGCACCGGCCCAGCCCTGGGCCACACGGATCCAGCACGAACTCTGATCGTTGTTCTTGTCCGAACGGTCCCACGGGAACTGCACCTTGACCCGGCCCCATTCATCGCAATAAATCTCTTCCCCTGGCGGGCCGACTACCGTGGCGATCTGCGGGCCGTCGATGCAGGGTTTGTC
>NZ_JBGCUL010000201.1:0-6592 GCF_054177685.1 Pseudomonas sp. P5_A2_2 | reverse complement strand
GCAGTGCGCGGCGGGTTTCTCGATCCGGGCATGCAGATGATCACCAAGCCCTTTACCTTCGATCTGTTGACGGCGGAGGTGCGGGAGATGACCGGCGCCTGAATGCTTAAGAAAGCATGTCCTGCATCAGCTCCTGCAATTTATCCAGATCGAAAGGCTTGTCCAGGATCGGCGCCGTGCGGGTGATCGGGCTGTCGGTCTCACGGATTTCCTGGGCATAGCCGCTGATGAAAATCACCTTGAGTTCCGGTCGCAGCTTCACGGCGGGTTCGGCGATCTGCACGCCGGAGATGCCACCGGGCAGGCGGAAGTCGGTGATCATCATGTYCAGGTGCGGTTTGCTCGCGAGGATTTCAAAAGCCTGCTCGCCGTTTTCGGCCTGCAATACGCGGTAACCCTCGCCCGACAGATAAGCGGACAGCACCATCAGAATCGAGGGGTCGTCCTCGACGACGAGTACTACATCTTGTGCATCTTCGCTCATGGGAAGCCTTTGCTCGGTCAATTGCTGCTGATACGACCGTCGGGTCGATCAGAGGTTGCGTTTATCTGGCTGTTTTCCTGCAGCGGCAGACAAACGCGAAACAAGGCGCCTTCGCCAATCCTGCTCTGGACCGTAATAGTACCGCCATGGGCGGTGACAATCTGTTCTGAAATAAACAATCCCAGGCCCAGTCCGGCACCGGTATGTTTGGCCGATACCCGTTCGAACTGCTGGAAAATCCGCTTCTGGTTTTCTTCGCTGATACCGATCCCCTGGTCCTGCACGTCCACCAGCGCCCGGCCCTCTTCACTGTAGACTCTCACCGCGACCAAGCCCTTGGCCCCGTAGCGCAAGGCGTTGGTCAACAGGTTGGAAATCACCTGTTCAATACGAAACTCATCCCAATTTCCGATCACCGGTTGCTCGGCATCCAGCGTGACCGACGCCTCGGCGGCGTCGATCTGTCGGGAAAAACTCTGCAACAACTCGCTGACCAGTGCCGAAAGATCGAAGCGCGTTGGCCGAATMGACAGCTTTCCGGTGCGGATGCGCGAGACATCGAGCATGTCTTCGATCAAGCGTATGAGGCTTTTGATCTGCCGCTCGTCGCGGTCGACCATGGCGTGCATCTTGTCCAGGGTGAAGGCGGCGGCGTTGTCCCTGGCCAGGTGCCTCTTGCGCAGCTGGGTTTCAAGGATCAGGCCGTTGAGCGGCGTGCGCACTTCATGGGCGACCATGGACATGAAGTCATCGCGCATGCGCACCGCCTGCTCCAGTTCCAGCTGAGTATCTTGCAGTTGCTTGAGCAGGGTCTCCTGTTCGCGGCGACTTTGCTCAAGGGCCAGCACTTGTTCCTTCATCGCCTTGCTCTGGCGATACAGGTCGACGAACACATTGACTTTGCTCTTGACCGCGAGGATGTCCAGCGGCTTGTACAGGAAGTCCACGGCACCGCTTTCATAGCCCTTGAACGCGTAGTTCAGTTCACGCCCGGCGGCGCTGACAAAAACGATCGGGATATTCCTGGTTTTCTCCGTTCCACGCATCAATTCGGCCAGCTCGAAGCCGTTCATGCCGGGCATCTTCACATCGAGGATGGCCATGGCGAATTCGTGCTGCAACAGCAGGGACAAGGCTTCGTCGGCACACAGCGCCTTGTACACGATGCAGTCCTCACGCTTGATCAGCGCTTCGAGCGCCAGCAGATTATCCGGCAGATCGTCGACGATCAGCAGTTTGGCCTGGATATTACTCAGCATGCGATTCGTTCCAGCTCGACAGGCAGACGGCTGATGCCACCGGCGGAGGCACCGATCACGATCGCTTCGATCGCCGGCAAGTTCGTTGCACTGTTCATGATTTTCGGTAAATCCGTTCTAGTTTGACCAGCGGCTCGAACTGATGGCCGAAGGCTGAGAATTCCGGGGTTTCCTTGCTGCCCAGCACCAGGAAACCGCGATGGCAGAGGGACTCATGAAACAGTCCTAATGCCCGATCCTGAAGCTTTTTATTAAAGTAAATCAGTACGTTACGACATGAAATTAATTGGGTTTCTGAAAATACGCTGTCCGTTGCCAGACTGTGATCGGCGAAGGTCACGTTCTCGCGCAGGGTCTTGTCGAAAATCGCGTACCCATAGGCCGCCGTATAGTAGTCGGCAAAAGAACACTGGCCACCGGCCTGCTGGTAATTAGCAGTGTAGGCGCGGACATTCTCCATCGAGAAAATTCCTTGCCTGGCCTTTTCCAGCGAGCGCGGATTGATGTCGGTGGCGTAGATGATCGTGCGGTCGAGCAAGCCTTCTTCGCGCAGCACAATGGCCATCGAATACACCTCTTCACCGGTGCTGCATCCGGCGATCCAGATCTTGAGCGAAGGATAGGTTCGCAGCAGCGGTACCACTTCTTTGCGGATGGCCAGGTAGTGCGAAGGGTCGCGAAACATCTCGCTGACCGGAATGGTCAGCAATTGCAGCAATTGCATGAACGCGGTGGGGTCGCGCAGGACCTTTTCCTGTAGCGCCGAGATGGTATTGCACTCGAACTGAGTCAACGCATGGTTGACCCGGCGCTTGATCGAAGCACCGGAGTAATCGCGAAAATCGTAGCTGTACTTGAGGTAGATCGCCTCGATCAGCAAGCGCAATTCGATATCGCTGTTTCGCTCCACTGAAAAATTGCGCTCCACTAGATACGTTCCACCTTCGGTAACCACACACGAATCAGCGAAAACAGGCGGTCCAGGTCGATGGGCTTGGCCAGGTAATCGTTGGCGCCGGCCTGCCGGCAGCGCTCCTGGTCGTCCTTCATGGCCTTGGCCGTCACCGCGATGATCGGCAGCTTGCGCCAGCGCGGGTCCTTGCGGATTTCAACAATGGCTTCGAAACCATCCATCCGCGGCATCATTACGTCCATCAACACCAGATCGATGTCTTGCACCTCATTCAATCGTTCAATCGCTTCGCGGCCGTTGCGACCAATGACCACCGCTGCGCCTTTTTGCTCCAGCGCACTGGTGAGGGCAAAAATGTTGCGCACATCGTCATCCACCAGCAGCACCTTGCGGCCCTCGAAGACCTTGTCGCGGCTGCGAGCGACCTTGAGCATCTTCTGCCGTTCATGGGACAACCGCGATTCGACTTTGTGCAGAAAAAGCGTCACCTCATCCAGCAGCCGCTCCGGCGAGCGTGCGCCCTTGATGATGATCGAACGCGAATACTTGAGCAGTTCAGCCTCTTCATCCCGGGTCAGGTTGCGCCCGGTATAGACGATGACCGGTGGAAAGGAGCAGAGGTCTTCGGTGGACATGCGCTTGAGCAGGTCATTACCGAGCATGTCCGGCAGTTTGAGGTCGATGATCATGCAATCGAAAACCGAGGTCCGCAGCAGGTCCAGTGCCTCCTGCGCCAGGCCAACGGCAGTGATCTCGATGTCATCGTCGCCGATCAGGCGGGCAATGCCGTCGCGCTGCAAGTCGTCGTCCTCGACCAGCAGCACGCGCTTGACCTTCTGGGTCAGTTTGGCCTCGAGTCGCGCAAATACGTCCTTGAGTTCCTCGCGGGTGGTCGGTTTGACCGCATAGCCAATGGCGCCCATGTGCATCGCTGCTTCAACCCGGTCCTCGACGGAAATCACATGCACCGGGATGTGCCGGGTTTCGGCGTGTTCCTTCAGACTTTGCAGCACGGTCAGGCCGGAGTGATCCGGCAGGCGCATGTCCAGCAGGATCGCGTCCGGGATGAACGTCTTGGCCAGGTCGTAGCCTTCGTCGCCGCCATGGGCCACCAGGCACTGATAACCCAGTTCATGGGCAAGGTCGTAGAGGATGTGCGCAAAATCCGGCTCATCTTCCACCACCAGAATGCAGCGGCTGGTGAACGGACCGTTGTTGCGATCGTCGTCGAAACGCGCAATGTCGACCTCGGCCAGCAGTGGCGACAGCGCGGGTGGCACTACGTTCGGCACAGCCGCCATCGTCTCGGCGCGCATCGGTTCGACAGGTACTTCACCCGGTTCCATGTACTGCTGCGGCAGTACCAGGGTAAACGCACTGCCCTGCCCCGGCGTGCTGGTCACGCTGATGGAGCCGCCGAGCAAGGCCGCCAGATCACGGGAGATCGACAAGCCCAGCCCRGTGCCGCCATAACGCCGACTGGTGGTGCCATCAGCCTGGCGGAATGCCTCGAAAATGCTGTCGTACTGCTGCGCCGCAATGCCGATCCCGGAATCACGGACGATGAACGCGATGCCGTCGTTCGGCACCGTGGCGACGGACAGGCACACGCTGCCGCTTTCAGTGAATTTCACGGCGTTGGACAGCAGGTTCTTGAGCACCTGCTCCAGGCGCTGGCGGTCAGTGAACAGCATCAGCGGTGCGCCGTCCTGCACATCCACCTGGAAATCCAGCTGTTTGTCCGACGCCAACGGCTGAAACAGACCGCGCAGGCCTTCGACCAGACGCGCCACACTGGTGTTCTGCGCACGGATCTCCAACTTGCCGGCCTCGACCTTGGAAATGTCCAGAATGTCATTGATCAGGTTAAGCAAGTCATTGCCGGCGGAGTAGATCGATTCGGCGAATCTGACTTGCTCGGCGCTGAGGTTTTGCTCCGGGTTTTGCGCCAGAAGCCTGGCCAGGATCAACGAGCTGTTCAGCGGCGTGCGCAATTCGTGGGACATGTTGGCGAGGAATTCGGACTTGTACTTGCTCGAGCGCTGCAACTCTATGGCACGTTCTTCGAGCTGGATCCGGGCCTGATTGAGCTCGGTATTCTTCAGCTCCATGGTGTCGCGTTGCTCGGCCAGTGCTTGTGCCTGTTCGGCGAGTTGTTCGTTGGTCTGCTCCAGCTCCACCTGCTGGATTTCCAGGTGCGCCTGGGACTCCTTGAGAATCCGCGAATGTTCTTCGAGCTCTTCGTTGGCGGTCTTGAGCTCTTCCTGCTGCACCTGCAATTCTTCGTTGAGTTGCTGGGTTTCGGCCAACACCTCCTGCAAACGCTGACGATAGCGTGCAGCCTCGATCGAGGTGCCGATGTTGCCGGCAATCAGCTCAAGCAATTCAATGTCGCGGTCCGTCAGTGAGCGCAGAAAGCCCAGTTCGATCACGCCATTGACCCGCTCATCATCACTGGTTGGCACCACCAGCACACTGCGTGGCAAACCTTCGCCGAGGCCGGAGCTGACTTTGAAGTAATCAACCGGTACCTCGTCCAAGCGAATCAACCGCGCCTGTTGCGCCACCTGGCCGACAATGYCTTCTTCGCTGTAAATCTGCTGCTCACACTCTTCCTGTTCGCGGGAAAAACCGTAGGTGGCGATGCGCTTGAGGCCGCCGTGGTCTTCGCGCACATAAATAGCCGCCACGGCGGTGCCCAGGTACTGCGCGCAAAACTGCAGGATGTTGCGTCCCAGCAGGCTCAGGCTCAACTGTCCCAACACCTGTTCAGCAAGTTGGGTCTGACCATTACGCAGCCAGGCTTGCTGTTCCAGGCGATGGGCGCTGGCCTGTTGGGCAGCGAGATTGACGCTGTAGCTTTGCGAAAGATTGAGCAAATCGCGGCGCCCGACATACGCCAGCAAGCCACTGACGCCGGCAATGAACAACAGATAGAGGCTGATACTCCACACCGTGGAACGCCGCATGTCGTCATTGCGGGCGGTGCGCAACTGTTGCTCGGTGTCGATCACGTCCTCGAACTGCTTGCGAATTTCATCGGTCAGGCGCTTGCCGCGCCCGGCCTTGACCACGGCGCGATAGTCACCGCTGCTGCGCTGCAAATCGACCAGCGATTGCGCGTAGCTGGCCCATTCCAGCTGCAATGCCTGCAACCGCAGCAAGCGGTCAGTCTGCACCGGGTTGTCGGCGGTCAGCTCGAGCAAGGTGTTGAGGGCCGCGGCAATTCGCGGTTTGGCGGTTTCGTAGGGATCGAGGAAATGTTCGTCACCACTGAGCAGGAAACCGCGCATCCCGGTTTCCAGGTCCACCGTCAGCTTGAGCGCTTCATTGGCGTTATTGATCACCCGGTCGGTGTGTTGCACCCACTGGATCGTCGACAGTAAATAGCTGATCAGCGAAACGAAGAACACCGCGCTGATGAGGCCCAGACCCAACGGCAGGCTGATGTTGCGGCTCAGGAGTTTACGAAATCGTTGCTCATCAACCGTGGACGCGGAGGGCATGGGGCAAGCCTTGTCGAACTGTCGGGATGCAAGGAGTTTGCCGCAAAACTGGCGCATTGATCCAATTTTCTGACATGGTTTCGCACAGGGTCCTACATTCCGCTGCGCCCACGCAAAGTAGCGGGTTATCCTTGCCTGACCTGCGCCCGGTTCTTTTTCGCATTGCGCTGGGAACTTGTCAGGATCCGCCACTTACTCATGCAAGAGGCCGGTGATTTTATTCGCCTGACAACCCATCATTTTCAGGAAAGCCACTATGTCCTCCGCCAAAGCGCCCATTATCCTCGTCGTCGAAGACGATGCCATCGTGCGCATGCTGATCGTCGATGTACTGGAGGAGTTGGAGTTCAAGGTGCTGCAAGCCAATGGCAGCGAGCAGGCGCTGGAGACACTCAAGGACTTGAACCAGCACATTGATCTGATGATTACC
>NZ_JBGCUL010000200.1:0-6608 GCF_054177685.1 Pseudomonas sp. P5_A2_2 | reverse complement strand
GCCCTGAGGGCCGAAGGGGCAGACCTCAATCCGTGGATCGAATCCGCCCAGCCCGAAGCGCAGCAACCCGCGGCCGCTCCGCAAACCGGTGGCGCACCCCGCTCCGCCACCGGTTCGTTCATCATCGACAACGTCGGGCCGGCGTCCTTGCTGGATTTGATCAACCAGAGTTTCGAGGTGATGCAGACGTCGCTGGCGCAGTACAAGATTGCCGGGTATCCGCCGGACATCCTGATCAACGTGCCCAAGCGCGTGTGCCGGTTTTTCGAGTTCTACAAGGCGCCGGAGCTGATCGCGCTGGGACGGGAGATTGCGCGGGATACGCTGGATCGGTATGAGAATGAGCAGAACTGAAAGTCTGAAAACTCTCGATTGAATGTAAGGGCCTCATCGCGAGCAAGCTCGCTCCCACAGGGTTCGCGTCGTACACATGATTGTGACCGACACGGTCATTGTGGGGGCGGCGGTGCGGCGATCCGACTTGCCCGCGATGGGGTCGGATCATTCAGCACAAAACTAAAGGCTACCCTCACCCAACAACCGATACCCCACCCCCGCCTCGGTCACGATGAACCGTGGCCGGGTCGGGTCATCCGCCAGTTTCTGGCGCAAGTGCCCGACCACGATGCGCAGGTAATGAGTGTCGTCGGTGTGAGTCGGTCCCCAGATGTCCTTAAGCAATTGCTGCTGGGTGATCACCCGCCCGGGATGCCGCGCCAGTTGCGCCAGCACGGCGTACTCCTTGCGAGTCAGAGCGACTTCGACATCGTCGAGCAGCACCCGGCGATACGCCAGGTCGACCGTCAACGGACCGAAGGTCAGCGCCGCTTGTTGCACCTCGCCGACGGGCGCCTGGCGCAACAACGCACGAATCCGTGCCAGGAATTCCTGAATGCCGAACGGCTTGGTCACGTAGTCATTGGCACCGCCATCCAGGGCTTCGACCTTCTGCCCTTCACCGGCGCGCACCGAGAGCACCAGTACTGGCACCGTCGACCACTCGCGAAAATCGCGCAATACCTGTTGGCCGTCCATGTCCGGCAAGCCGAGATCGAGCACCAGCAAATCCGGTTTGTTCAACGCGGCTTGTGCCAATCCTTCACTGCCGGTGCCGGCCTCCAGCACTTTATAGCCTTGGGAAGCGAGGCTGATGCGCAGGAATTTGCGGATCTGCGGCTCGTCGTCGATGACCAAAATGGTCGCGGTCTGGCTCATGAATTCACATCAACACAAAGAAGTGGCAAGAGAGTAGCGCAAGCACGATCAGGCTTCACTCTCGTATCCCGGCTGAGCCTGTAGCGGCAGGTGCAACGTGATGCAGGTACCGCGCCCCTCGATACCGTCGGCAACGCTGATGCGCCCGCCATGGGCTCCGACCATGCCCTGACAAATTGCCAACCCCAGCCCGGTACCCTGCCCGCCACGATCACCCCGCGCCGCGGTGTAGAACATGTCGAAAATCTTCGCCCGCTCTTCTTCCGGAATCCCCGGTCCCTCATCGCTGACCGAGAAAAACAGCTCACTGTCATCGGCCCCGGCGCGCAATTGCAAACGCCCGTGGGACGGCGAAAACCGCGCGGCGTTTTCCAGCACGTTGACCAGTGCCTGTTCGATCAGCGCGGCATGCACGAACAGCAGCGGCAATTGCGCCGGTACTTCGGTGCTGACCTGCAGCGACGCGAGTACCGCGCGCAAGCGATTGAGCGCACTGCCGATGATATCGGCCGGCGACACCCAGTCCCGTGCAAGCTTCAGCGCGCCGTGGCCCAGCCGGGTCATGTCGAGCAGGTTTTGAATGTAGCGGTCGAGACGTTCGGCTTCATCGCGGGTGCCTTCGAGCAACTCACGTCGATCCTCCAGCGGGATCGCCTCACCCAGGGCCAGCAGGCTGTCGATACTGCCGCGCATGGACGTCAACGGTGTGCGCAAATCGTGGGACACCGAAGCCAGCAAGGCACTGCGCAGTTGCTCGGTTTCGCCGTGCAGCCGCGCCGCTTCCAGATCATCGGCCAGTTGTGCCCGGGCCAGCGCCTGGGCCAGCGGCTGGCTCAGCGCGGTCAACAAGCGTCGGCGCTGGCCGCTCAGGGTCTGGCCTTCCCTGGCGCACACGCCGAGCAACGCCAACGGGCCGTCCTCCACCGATAATGRCCACCACCACCAGCGGCCGAACGGCAAGGTGCCGGTGCCCGCACCCGCCGGTTGGTCGTGCTGCCAGGCCCAGTCGGCGGCGGCGCGCTCGGCTTCGGCAAACTCCAGCGGGCCACCGGTTTCGACTTTCCAGCCACTCTGCCCGTCGCGATTGAGCAGGCACAGTTGTACGTCGCTCCAACCGTTGAGGTGCTGGGCGGCCGCGCTGACCACGGCCTGGCGGTCGGTGGCAGCGGTAAGTTTGCGCGACAGGTCGAGCAATTCAGTGGTCTCTTCCTGGGTATCGCGCAGCGCCTGCAATTGCCTGCGCTGGCGCGCCGCGAGGTTGCCGGTGAGGGCCGCCATCAGCAGGAAGAACAGCAAGGTCAGCACGTCTTCTTCGCGCTGGATGCTGAAAGAGAAAATCGGTGGAATGAACAGGAAGTCATAGGTCAGGAACGACAGCGCCGCACAGGCCAGCGCCGGCCCGAGACTGCTGCGCACCGCCACCAGCAATACCGCCGCAAGGAACACCAGCGAGATGTTCGGCAGTGGCAGCACGCTCGCCACGGCCCAGGCCAGGGCGCTGGCCAGAACCGTCGCGACAACGGCCAATGCGTAGTCGAACCAGACCAGCGAATGCATCGACCGCTGATGGGGTTGATCCTGTTGGTGGTCGCTGTCGAGAACGTTGATTTCCAGCCCGCGAGCATTGCGCAGCAACCGCGCTGCCAACCCGCCACCGAACAGACGCCGGCGCAAACGCGGTCGGGACTGACCGACCAGCACCAGGCTGGCACGACGTTCGGCGGCATGCTGGATCAGGGTCTTCGCCACTTCACCGGCGCGCAGCAACACTACTTCGCCGCCCAGTCGTTCGGCCAGTTGCTGGGCGCTTTGCAGGCGCAGGCGCGACTGCTCGTCACGCACGCTGCCGTTGTCCACGTGCACCAGACTCCAGGGCAGGTGCCGCCGCTGGGCCACACGACTGGCATGCCGTACCAAACGCTCTGCCTGGGCATCGCCGTCGACCCCTACCAGCAAACGCCCGCGCACGGCCGGTGCCGCCTGCCCCAACTGACGATACCCTTGGGCCAGATCGTTATCGACCTGAGCCGCCGCGGTTTGCATCGCCAGTTCGCGCAGGGCCGTCAGGTTGGTCTGGGAAAAGAACGCGTCGATGGCCGCCCGCGCCTGCTCCGGCACATAGACCTTGCCGTCGCGCAGGCGCTCCAGCAGCTCCCGTGGCGGCAAGTCGATCAGCAGCAGTTCATAGGCTTCCTGCAACACCCAGTCCGGCAGGGTTTCACGGACCTGCACGCCAGTGATGCCGCGCACCTGGTCGTTGAGGCTTTCCAGATGCTGGACGTTGACCGTGGTGTAGACGTCAATGCCCGCGGCGAGCAGTTCCTGAATGTCCTGCCAGCGTTTTTCGTGACGACTACCGGGGGCGTTGGTGTGCGCCAGTTCGTCGACCAGCACCAGTTTCGGCTTGGCTTTGATCAGACCGTCGAGGTCCATTTCTTCGAGCATCACGCCACGGTATTCCGAGCGCACCAACGGCTGCTGCGGCAAGCCGCCGAGCAGAGCCTCGGTTTCGGCGCGGCCGTGGGTTTCGACGACGCCGGCGATGATTTTCACCCCTTGGCGTAACTGGGTGTGGGCCGCTTGCAACATAGCGTAGGTCTTGCCGACACCCGGCGCAGCGCCGAGAAACACCTTGAGCCGGCCACGGCCATCGCGGGGCAGGTCTGCTAACAGCGCGTCGGCGCGGCCGGAGTTGCTCATGTTTGAAGTTCTCGTTTTTCTGATGTTGATGTGATGCTTTTCAGGCCGTCATCGCGAGCAGGCTCGCTCCTACATTTGGAATGCGCACATCTGTAGGAGCGAGCCTGCTCGCGATAGGCCGCGCCACGGATCTAAAGTTTTTCCAGTGCCAGATTCAACTCAAGCACATTCACCACCGGCGGGCCTACCAGTGGCTGTTCGATGTGGGCGTCCAGCAGTTGCTGCAGGGTCGCCACCGGCAGGTTGCGCGCCGTCGCGACACGCACCAGTTGATAGGCAATCGCCGCCGGTGGCAAGTGCGGATCGAGACCGCTGCCGGACGTAGTGACCAGCGCCAATGGCACCGGCCCCTGGCCTGGCACCAGCAGTTTGTTGGCATCGTCGATGACCCGCGTTGCCAGCGCCGGGTTGCTCGGCGACAGGTTGCTGGCACTGCTCGACACGGTGGCAAAGGCACCGGCCGAAGGACGCGGGTGGAACCAGGCATCGTCGACGAAATCCTGGGCGATCAGCGAGGAGCCGCGGACCTTGCCCTCGGCATCACGCAGCAGGCTGCCATTGGCCTGATCCGGGAATGCAACCTGGGCCACCCCAGTGACTACCAGTGGATAAGCCACGCCGGTGATCAGCGTCATCAGGACCAGCAGGCTCAGGGCCGGGCGTATCAATGTGGACATTTCAAAATCCTCGAATTCACAAGTCAGGTGCACCGTGGCGCATCCATCGCGAGCAAGCTCGCTCCCACAGGGTATGGGGCGCTTTTGTGGGAGCGAGCTTGCTCCGGGCGGCGTTCCGACGATGGCGGTTTATCTGGCACACCACGCAGTCAAACCAGATGCAACGCCGTCAACAGCATGTCGATCGCCTTGATGCCCACGAACGGCACCAGGATCCCGCCCAGGCCGTAGATCAGCAGATTGCGCCGCAGCAACGCCGCCGCACTCGCCGCTTGAACCCGCACACCGCGCAGTGCCAGAGGAATCAGCACCACGATGATCAGGGCATTGAACACAATCGCCGAGAGAATCGCGCTCTGCGGACTGCTCAGGTGCATCACGTTGAGCACGCCCAGTTGCGGGTAGATCGCGGCAAACAGCGCCGGCAGAATCGCGAAGTACTTGGCCACGTCGTTGGCGATGGAGAAGGTCGTCAGCGCACCGCGGGTAACCAGCAATTCCTTGCCGATCTGCACCACGTCCAGCAGCTTGGTGGGATCGCTGTCGAGGTCGACCATGTTGGCCGCTTCGCGTGCCGCTTGCGTGCCATCGTTCATCGCCATGCCGACGTCCGCCTGGGCCAGGGCCGGGGCGTCGTTGGCGCCGTCGCCGCACATCGCAACCAGGCGACCGTCGTTTTGCTCGTGACGAATGCGCGCCAGTTTTTTCTCCGGCGTGGCTTCGGCCAAAACATCGTCCACACCCGCTTCAGCGGCGATGGCAGCGGCGGTCAACGGGTTGTCGCCGGTGACCATGACGGTGCGGATCCCCAGCTTGCGCAGCTCGGCAAAACGCTCGCGGATGCCGGSTTTGACCACGTCCTTGAGGTGGATCGCGCCGAGCAACTTGCCGTCGGCACACACCAGCAGCGGGGTGCCGCCGCTTTGGGCGATCTTGTCGACTTCACGGGACAACGGTGCAGCCAGATCAGCCCGCTTGAGGCCGACAAAGGCCAGCAACGAATCCACTGCGCCTTTGCGGTACACGCGCCCTTGATAGTCGACACCGGACAAGCGGGTTTCGGCACTGAACGGCACGGCGCTCAGCAGCTCGGCGGTGGGCTCCGGCTGAGGGTGAAGGCCACGCAAGTACTCGACAATGGACTTGCCTTCAGCAGTGTCATCGGCCAGCGAGGCAAACAACGCACCTTCAGCCAGTTCTTTGGCAGTGACGCCTGGTGCAGCATAGACCGCAGTGCAACGACGGTTACCGAAGGTGATGGTGCCGGTCTTGTCCAGCAGCAGGACGTGCACGTCCCCCGCCGCTTCCACCGCACGACCGGACTTGGCGATCACGTTCAGGCGCACCAGACGATCCATCCCGGCGATACCGATAGCCGAGAGCAAACCGCCGATGGTGGTCGGAATCAACGTGACCAACAGCGCCACCAGGAACACCAGCGGCAAGTTGCCGTTGGCGAAGTGGGCGAACGGTTGCAGGGTCACCACGACCAGCAGGAAGATCAGGGTCAGGCCGATCAGCAGGATATCCAGCGCCACTTCGTTCGGGGTTTTCTGGCGTTTGGCGCCTTCCACCAACGCGATCATGCGGTCGAGGGTCGACTCGCCGGGGTTGGCAGTGATTTTCACCAGCAACCAGTCGGACACCAGTCGGGTGTTGCCGGTAACGGCCGAACGGTCGCCACCGGACTCGCGAATCACGGGCGCCGATTCACCGGTAATCGCCGCTTCGTTGACCGCCGCGATGCCTTCGATCACCTCGCCGTCACCGGGAATCATCTCCCCCGCTTCGACGCGCACCACATCACCTCTGCGCAGGCTGGTGGCCGGCACCACTTGGAACGTGCCGTTGCCGGTCTTGCGGCGGGCGCTCAAGCCTTCACTGCCGGCTTTGAGGCTGTCAGCGCGGGCCTTGCCGCGACCTTCGGCCAGGGCTTCGGCGAAGTTGGCGAACAGTACGGTGAACCACAGCCACACAGCGATTTGCGCGGCGACGAAAGTCGGCACGGCTGTGTCG
>NZ_JBGCUL010000199.1:0-6661 GCF_054177685.1 Pseudomonas sp. P5_A2_2 | reverse complement strand
GCGTAATGTTTGCCCTCCAGCGGCAAAATATCCTCACCGGCATGCCGATGCAGCCCCGACTCGTCGAGCCTGGCGTTTGCTGGCAACTTCACATTTCGCTCGTAGGGTTTGAGATCTGGCTTCCACAACCGCGTCTTGCCACTGGGCAAGGTGACCGACTTCAAGCCTTCGATGAAAGGCGAAACCGTGTAGTGAAAAACCGGCGCCAGTGCCGCCATCGTCGCCAGGTTTTCCAGCACATCGGTGATATGTGCCCAGCCCGCCTCCTTGTCGCCCTGGCTCAACTCGCGCGCGCCCTCGATCGTCTCGAACAACAACTGATCCGCAGTGATCAACAGCATGGCTGCGCCTACCGGCGGCACAAAGAACGCGGCGATACCGACGATAGACAGGCCGATATTCAAGTAATTGGCGAGCCGACGTTCACGGGTGATGGCATCCTCGGTGGCGGTGGAAACGGCGAGGACCTGCGCATCCTCTCGCAGATGCCGACGTTTCTGACGAAACATCTCGGTCCAGATGCCAGCCATGCCGACCCACTGAAAATTCAGAGATAGCTTGGCATGCAAATCGATATTCTCCACCGGGTCTCGTCGCCAGTGCCGATCCGCTACGGGGCCGACCAGTCTTGAAGCAGGGCTTACATACTTCAGATAACCACGTACCTGGTCTTTCCAGTACGTGCCGGACGGCGCGTCCAACACTTTCTCGGTAAAACGAAGAAAAAAATGGCCCCGGTCCTTTTCGCTGATGAACCGGCTGAAGAAGCGTTGATAGTCGGTGAGCGCGTCCTTCGCACTATCGATTCGACTTCCCGGAGGCCGGTACATCAGTTGATGGGTCAGTTGCTCTTCGAAGTCAGCGAATGAGGCGTATTTTTTTATCGAGTGCTCTGGATCGTCCGGAATGTAGGCAATGACATAGCTGCCATCGTAACGGTTGGCGTGGGTGGGAAAGAACACTGCGCATTCGGCTATTTCGTAACCCATCAGACTAAGCGGGCTGTAGCTGATGGGGCGTCGGCTGTCTTTATCCTTTACGACATCCTGTTCATTGATCAGTGCGACTATCAACTCGTGATGCGCAAGTTCGATATCACCTTTGAGCAGGGCTGCATAGGCGGCGGCCTTCATGGCTGATTTTTTGCTGTCAATGAAAGCCAGGCTCAACGCCTGCTCATGCGCAGCTCCACCCTCGTAAAGAAACTTGTTTATGAATTTTTGGTACTGACCGCCGATATCGAGCTCGCGACATATCGCTACAAACTGCTGAATTTTCAGTGTGGAATCAATAACGTCGAAGCGTCCCTGCGTATCGGGCCCGGTAATGAACGAAGAGTCTTTGTCGAAGTAGCCTTCCTCAGCCTCGAACGTTTCGAAATTGTGCAACGCCGCCTGCAGCAATGAAAAGGTTCTACTGCGTACATCGCCGGTGCTCACACCCGTCGCAATACCAAAAAATTCATAATCTACCGGGTAATAGAGTCGCACCCAGGTTTTCTCGACATCCAGGTCAATATCCGCTTCGGCCAAAGCAGTGGTCAATAAAGGCTTGGCAAAGGTGGTGACACTGTCCACGGCGGCAAGTGTCTTGTCCCAGTTGTTCTGCGCATGACAGTCAATTTCCATCAACGCTTTCAGGGCACTGCGCTGATCCGTCGAACTATTTTCATACCAGAGTGGAACAGTGGGCTTGGTGTCTTTGAGCACCTTGCGCCGTAGCGGCGAGGCCTGAACAAGGCACTCGGGAATAGTGCTTTTTATGAAGTCGAAGTGACGACCCTTTTCAAAATCAGCGGGTACATCAAGCGTGGTTTTTTCCATCAGAGAATCAGACATATCGCACATCCGTATGCAATCGATTGAACTTTCAATGTACTCATTGTCGATCTGGAATAACAAATCGAAAATCCACCGGACAATACCTGAACAAGCGGCCATAACCATTCAATTAACGGTATGAAGAAATAATTAAATAACACCTTATTCGCAGTAATACCGCTTCATCAGCACCTGCGGCAGCTCCTACAAGGGATCAATGCAGGCAGGATTATTCTACTAACCGTGGTTGCTCGAACGCTCGGTTCTCGGCCAGCAGTTGCCGGGCCTCTCCCGGCAGATCCAGCGCCAGGGAGGCACCTGACTATCAGTTCTGCTAGTTCCCAACACTCTGCAGCAGGATCAGACTGGGGGCGCTGATCACTATCAACGCTCTCACCAAGGAAGGCTCCGCCATGCCTCAGTTACCTGCTGATAATCCCGCGCCCTTACAACAGTCGTGCACTGTCCTGCTGGCTACCGACAACAAAAACTCGATACTCGCCGAAGTCGCGGGGGGTAAGCCTAATTCCATCGCTTATTCCGCCTACGGCCAGCAGTCCGCGCAGCAAGATGTAGAGACGAACCTGGGGTTTAACGGTGCATTGCGCGAGGCGCACTTGGGCTGGTATTTACTGGGTAACGGCTACCGTGCTTACAACCCGATATTGATGCGTTTTCATAGTCCGGACAGTTGGAGTCCGTTTGGGAAGGGTGGGTTGAATGCGTATATGTATTGCGTGGGGGATCCGGTAAATTTTTCGGATCCGACGGGGCATATGCCTAAGAATCTTTTTAGCTTTTTAAAAAAGAGCAAGGCTGTAAGCAAAGCCCCCAGTACGTCGAGCGTTGCTCAGCTAGTACCTCCCAAAACCCCAGTAACCACAAGGGCTCGAGCGCATTCAGAGGTCTCAGCCACTGCGTCTGCACCATCCGATCAGACCTTACGCCCCTTAACGGTCGATGAATGGATGAATAGGCAAAGCGCTGAAGCTGTGACACCTCTACGGGACTCGGGCACTGGTGAGCCCATCTTCGGAATTTTGCCTTTCGAGTCGCGACTACGGACTCGCTCTCCTCAGCCGCCCGTGCCTGAGGGGTTGATGTCTTATGATGAATTCTCTCAACAACATTACGCCTCAGGGCTCCAAAGCAACCGTTCGGAAATACGCCCATCAAATAGCACGACCCTTGTGCATGCTAAAGACGGTAACGTGCGAATCAGCTTGAATCGCCCAGGAGCTGCTGCTGATCAGGGCAGTAATACAAGCCCTGCAACGGATCCAAATAATGGTCTAATCAGACTCCGTTTGAACTCCCCACTGGAAGAGAATAGAAAGGTGAGAAAATAGTTCAGACCGGAACTCCCCAATGGAGTTACTCCACCACCAACCGCCCCAACCTTTGCTTCAACATCCGATTCTCCGCCCTTAGCTGCTGGACCTCTTCAAGCAAATCCAGCGCCAGGGCAACCCCCTCCCACTCCAGCTCCAGGTCGCGCCGCAACTTGGYGGCGCGCTTGGCCAGTGCCAACTCATAATCATTGAAACGCCAGTCCTTGGGCTGCTTGCCCTGAGGTTCGAGGATGCCGTGTTCGACGATTTCGATCACATGGACGTCCGACAGATCGGCCGCCTCACAGAATTCTGCCAGGTCCAGTTGAACGATCAGGGGGCTGCTCA
Source organism: Pseudomonas sp. P5_A2_2 (assembly GCF_054177685.1). Lineage (NCBI taxonomy): Bacteria > Pseudomonadati > Pseudomonadota > Gammaproteobacteria > Pseudomonadales > Pseudomonadaceae > Pseudomonas > Pseudomonas sp. P5_A2_2. Next base: position 3,162 of record NZ_JBGCUL010000199.1, on the reverse strand, counting down.
TGACGGGCTACTCCATGTCTGGGTTCAGAAGTGTTCTCTCGGATCGAACGCGGCTTTTTTCGCCAGTTCCTGCCACAGGGCCTTGATGTCATCGTCGGACTTCTTCGGCATGACAGCCTTCAGTTGTACGAACAGGTAACCGCGCTCACCGGCCTTGTTCATCAGGCCATGGCCCTTGGCGCGCATGCGCTGGCCGTTCTGGCTGCCCGCCGGGACCTTGAGGTTGATCTTGCCGGTCAGGGTCGGCACGGCGACTTCAGCCCCCAGCGCCAGCTCCCACGGAGCCAATGGCAAGGTGATGATCAGGTTCTCGCCTTCGACGTCGAATTTCGGGTGCGGGGCAAAACGGATCGTCAGGTACAGGTCGCCATTGGCCCCGCCACMCACGCCCGGAGCGCCCTGCCCCTTGAGGCGAATGCGCTCGCCGTCGGTCACGCCGGCGGGGATCTTCACGTTCAGGCTTTTGCTGGTGTTGCTCACATGCTGCCCGGCCGCGTTGTACTGCGGTACCTGGAAGGTGACCTTCTTCGACTCGGTCGACAGTGTTTCTTCGAGAAAAACTCCAAGCTCCATTTCCACGTCTTGCCCTCGGCGTCCGGTGCTGCGACGCGACTGTCCACCACCAAAGCCTGGCCCACGATTGCCGAATATCGAACTGAAAAAGTCCGAAAAGTCGCCCGTGTCCTGGCCGCCACCACCGAAACCGCCACGGCTCTGCCAGCCCGGTGGCCCCTGGAATGGCTGGCCGTGCTGGCCATAGCGGCGCAATTCATCGTATTCGGCGCGTTTATCGGCGCTTTTCAGCGCTTCATAGGCTTCCGAGGCGTCCTTGAACTTGGCCTCGGCGTCCTTTTCCTTGCTGACGTCGGGGTGGTATTTGCGCGCCAGCTTGCGATAGGCGGCCTTGATCGCCTTGTCGTCTGCGGTCGGCTCCACACCGAGAATCTTGTAATAGTCTTTGAAGTCCATCGAAGGAATCACCATCCGTTATCAGAATCGCGCCACAGGCCACAGCATGCGCTTGTTTGCAGCCATTGGTTTGACCGATCTCAAATTTGTGACCGGGCGGCGCAGCAGAAGTTTATCGGCAGCAGGCGGGGCTTCTTGCGAGCATTCCCGCGGCTGTCCGGTTGATGCAGGGTAGTTTGGGGGGGATGCCCCATCTTTCAAGGCATTGTCTGCGAAGAATTAGCAGATAACCGGCCTTCGAATCTGGCGCGCTCTGACATACACTGCGCGGCCGTTTTTTAACCGGAACCTGAAAGACATGAACAACGCATCTCCAGCCCGTGCCTTGGGTATCGACTTCGGCACGTCCAACTCCACTGTCGGCTGGCTACGCCCCGGCGTGGAAACGCTGATCGCGCTGGAGGACGACAAGATCACCCTGCCGTCGGTGGTCTTCTTCAATATCGAGGAACGTCGCCCGGTGTACGGCCGGCTGGCGCTGCACGAGTACCTGGAAGGCTACGAAGGCCGCCTGATGCGCTCGCTCAAGAGCCTGCTGGGTTCCAAGCTGATCAAGCACGACACCAGCGTCCTGGGCACGGCGATGCCGTTCAAGGACCTGCTCGGGCTGTTCATCGGCCAGCTCAAGAGCCGCGCCGAAGCGGCCGCCGGTCGGGAATTCGAAGAAGTGGTACTGGGGCGGCCGGTGTTTTTTGTCGACGATGACCCGATGGCCGACAAAGAAGCCGAAGACACCCTGGTAGACGTGGCGCGCAAGATCGGCTTCAAGGAAGTCTCGTTCCAGTACGAGCCGATTGCCGCAGCGTTCGACTACGAGTCGACCATCGAGAAAGAAGAGCTGGTGCTGATCGTCGACATCGGCGGTGGTACCTCCGACTTCTCCCTGGTGCGCCTGTCGCCGGAGCGTCGGGGTGTGGACAACCGTCACGAGGACATCCTCGCCACCGGCGGTGTGCACATCGGCGGAACCGACTTCGACAAACAGCTCAGCCTGCAAGGCCTGATGCCGCTGTTCGGCTACGGCAGCCRCATGAAGAGCGGCGCCTACATGCCCACCAGCCACCACATGAACCTGGCGACCTGGCACACCATCAACTCGGTGTACTCGCAGAAGTCGCAACTGGCCCTGGGCAGCATGCGCTACGACATCGAGGACACCGGCGGTATCGACCGCCTGTTCAAGCTGATCGAGCAACGCGCCGGACACTGGCTGGCCATGGAAGTGGAAGAAACCAAGATCCAGCTGACCCACTCCGACAACCGTCACGTGCCACTGGATCGCATTGAAGCGGGCCTGAGCGTGGACTTGAGCCGTGCACTGTTCGAGTCGGCCATCGACAGCCTGCTGGAGCGGGTGCGAGCCAGCGTCACCCAACTGCTGGCAGACGCAGATGTGCGGGTCGATCAGGTCGATACGGTGTTCTTCACCGGTGGTTCGAGCGGGATTCCGGCGCTGCGCAACAGTGTTTCGGCGATGTTGCCGAATGCGCGGCATGTGGAAGGCAACATTTTTGGCAGTATCGGTAGCGGTCTGGCGATCGAGGCGGCCAAGCGTTACGGCTCGATGGACTGATCAGGAAGACCGCGGCGCCTGCATCGCGGGCAAGCCACGCTCCCACAGGTCATGCGCTGTCCTTGTGGGAGCTGGCTTGCCAGCGATAGCGTCAGATCAGGCAATACATCTTTCGGATCAAACCATCCCCACCTGCTTCAACTCACTCTTCAGATACGCGTAGTAAATCGGCCCCGCCACCACCCCCGGCAGGCCGAACGCGGCCTCGAACACCAGCATCGCCAGCAGCAACTCCCACGACTTGGCACTGATCTGCCCGCCGACAATGCGTGCGTTGAGGAAGTATTCGAGCTTGTGGATAAAAATCAGATAACCCAGCGCCGCCACGGCAACCCAGATCGACAGCGACAGGCCGACGATGGTGATCAGGGTGTTCGACATCAGGTTGCCGATCACCGGCAGCAGGCCGAGCAGGAACGTCAGCACGATCAGGGTTTTGGTCAGCGGCAGCTTGATGCCGAACAGCGGCAGGATCACCGCCAGGAAAATCCCGGTGAAGACGGTGTTGAGCAAGGAGATCTTGATCTGGGCGAACACGATGTTGCGAAACGCCTGGACCAACAGGTGCAGACGTTCGAACAGTGCGGCGGCCAATGGTTTGCGCTTGGTCAGGTCCGGAA
>NZ_JBGCUL010000198.1:0-6665 GCF_054177685.1 Pseudomonas sp. P5_A2_2 | reverse complement strand
GCGCTCAATTGCATATCTATGGCGCCTACACACCACCCAAGGCCACTGCGCTACATAACGTGGCGCAGGGGTTCCACGTAATGAACTGGGCTGAGGACGCCTTGCAGGTGATGTCGGCGACGCGGGTGTGCCTGGCGCCCTTGCGTTTTGGCGCAGGTATCAAGGGCAAAATCGTCGATGCAATGCTCTGTGGCACACCGAATGTGACGACGCCAGTCGGTGCGGAGGCGATGCATGGCGAAGAGACTTGGCCCGGTGCAGTGACCCGTTCGGCACGCGAGTTCGCCGATCATGCCGTGCAACTCCACAACGACAAGACGCGCTGGCTCCAAGCCCAGGCGCACGGGCAAACCCTGCTGGCGAGCCGCTACCAGACATCCGTTCATGGCCCGGCCTTGATCCAGCGGCTGGTCGATTGCCAACGGAATCTGGCAAACATCAGACGCGATAACTTTACCGGCAGCATGCTGCGTCATCACCAGCACAAGAGCACTCAATACATGGCGCAATGGATCGAGGTGAAGAATCGGCTTAATCAGGAGTAGCGCGCCTTGCAGGAGCAGGCTCACAGGCGGTAGTAGCATTATCCATCCGGCTGGAGGCATGATCCGGGTGGGATAACAACATAAGCGCCCTGTCATGACCCGCACCGCCAGAGTCACCGATCCGTCCTATGAATTGATGGACGACCACAACGGGTTGTCCATCATCTACCGCCAGCATGGCTTTCCCTGCCCGCTGGTGCGCTGGCATTTCCACAAGGAATACGAGTTGCACCTGATCGTCGCCAGTTCCGGCAAGGTGTTCATTGGCGATTATATCGGCAACTTCTACCCGCAAACCCTGTTCCTGACCGGCCCCAACCTGCCCCACAACTGGATCAGCCAGGTGGCCGAGGACGAAGTGGTGCCCAAGCGCGACATGCTGGTCAACTTCACCGACGAGTTGTTCGACAGCGGCTATCAGGTGTTCGCCGAACTCAAGACCCTGGCGCCGCTGCTGGAGCGCGCGCAGTACGGCATCGAGTTCCGCTGCAAGCACACCATCGCCCAGGCCATGGACTTGATGCAGCGCATTGCCGATACCACCGGCATTACCCGGCTCGGGCACTTTTTCATTCTGCTGGAGTTGCTCGCGGCCACCGACGACTACCAATTGCTCTCTGGCGCCACGACCCCGCAACTGGCCGACGAGCACAACATCGATCGCACCGACAGGGCGGTGGATTACATCTTTGCCCATTACGCCCGGGAACTGCCGCTGGAAGAAGTCGCCGAGCACCTGGGCCTGAAGCCGACCTACTTCAGCCGAGTGTTCAAACAGGCCACCGGACGCTGCTTTATCGAATTCGTCAATCGCCTGCGCATCAGCAAATCCTGCGAACTGCTGGCCGATGGCGACAAATCGGTTACCGATGTGTGTTTCGAATCGGGCTTCAACAATATTTCCAACTTCAACCGGCGCTTTCAGCAACTCAAGGGCATGACCCCGTCGCATTACYGGCGATTGGTGGTGCAGCGGTTGACCGAACAGAATCTGAATTAACACCTCAAAACCCTGTGGGAGCGGGCTTGCCCTAATGCCGATCAGTTAACGCGCAAAACCTGTGGGAGCGAGCTTGCTCGCGATAGCGGACTGTCAGGCAATGCAGGTGTTAGCTATGCGATCGTCATCGTCGGAACGCCGCCCGGAGCAAGCTCGCTCCCACAGGAGTTGCGGTGTTCGAAGCGTTAACTGATCGGCATTAGGGCAAGCCCGCTCCCACAGGTACTCTGCCAGGCCCTGAAACCTGTACGCTTTCAATACTGCCCCACCGCTGAAAAGCCCTTCCCTGTGTCTACCGCCCTAAACTCCAGTGCAAAATAGTATCGATCAAAGTGCGATGGATGATTTGTCTCGCCCTCGATTGAAGGATGTAATCAGTGCACATTCTTCCCTGCGCAGGAAGACACAAAAACAATAACTGTCCTTCTGTAACCCACCGGGTGCAGAAAAGGAGTGCACGATGCAACCCTCGGTAAAAGCTCTGCTTGCCCTCACCTGCATGACCCTCAGCAGCGTCAGCCTTGGCGCCCAGACGCTGACCATCGCCACCGTCAACAACAGCGACATGATCCGCATGCAAAAGCTCTCGAAAACCTTCGAGGCCGACCATCCGGACATCAAGCTCAATTGGGTGGTGCTCGAAGAAAACGTCCTGCGCCAGCGCCTGACCACCGACATCGCCACCCAGGGCGGGCAGTTCGACGTGCTGACCATCGGCATGTACGAAGCCGCACTCTGGGGCGCCAAGGGCTGGCTGGAGCCGATGAAGGATTTGCCGGCCAACTACGCCCTCGACGATGTGTTCCCCTCGGTGCGCGAAGGCCTGTCGGTCAAAGGCTCGCTGTATGCCCTGCCGTTCTACGCCGAAAGCTCGATCACCTACTACCGCACCGACCTGTTCAAGGGCGCCGGCCTTGGCATGCCCGAGCACCCGACCTGGGAGCAGATCGGTGAATTCGCCGCCAAACTGAACAAACCCGAGCAGGAACAATACGGCATTTGCCTGCGCGGCAAGGCCGGCTGGGGCGAGAACATGGCGCTGATCAGCACTGTCGCCAACGCCTATGGCGCTCGCTGGTTCGATGAACAGTGGCAGCCGGAATTCAACAGCCCCGAGTGGAAAAACGCGCTGAACTTCTACGTCGACACCATGAAGAAATCCGGCCCGCCGGGCGCCTCGAGCAATGGTTTCAATGAAAACCTGGCGTTGTTCAACAGCGGCAAATGCGCGATCTGGGTCGATGCCAGCGTCGCCGGCTCGTTCGTCACCGACAAGGCCCAGAGCAAGGTCACCGATCACGTCGGTTTCACCTATGCGCCGCATCAAGTCACTGACAAGGGCTCGGCCTGGCTGTACTCCTGGGCACTGGYCATTCCCACCAGCTCCAAAGCCAAGGACGCGGCGAAAACCTTCAGCGCCTGGGCCACCTCCAAGGAGTACAGCGCACTGGTCGCGGAAAAGGACGGCATCGCCAACGTACCGCCGGGCACCCGGGCTTCGACCTACAGCGAGGCATACATGAACGCGGCGCCGTTCGCCAAGGTCACGCTGGAGTCGCTCAAGGCCGCGGACCCGAGCAAGCCGGGCGCCAGGCCGGTGCCTTACATCGGGATTCAGTTGGTGACCATTCCCGAGTTCCAGGGCATTGGTACCCAGGTCGGCAAGTCCTTCTCTGCGGCGCTGATCGGCCAGACCACGGTCGACCAGGCATTGGCGGCGGCCCAACAAACCACCGAACGCGAAATGAAGCGCGCGGGTTATCCCAAGTAACCGGCAGTAGCCTGCCCCTGTTCCTTGTGGGAGCGAGCTTGCTCGCGATGAGGCCATGACATTCAACAGTGATGTCGGCTGACAGATTGCTATCGCGAGCAAGCTCGCTCCCACATTGGATCTTCATAGGTCTGAATGAATCGGTTTAACGCCATGAATATTTCAACTGCCAAAGCTCACATGGACATTGTCCAACCCCAGCGCAAAAGCCGCGTGACCAATCCCGGCTGGTTTCTGGTCAGCCCTTCGGTGGCGTTGCTGCTGCTGTGGATGATCGTACCCCTGGGCATGACCCTCTACTTCTCGACCATCCGCTACAACTTGCTCAATCCCGGCGAGAACGCGTTCGTCGGGCTGGAAAACTTCACTTATTTCCTCACCGATTCGGGCTTCCTGCCCGGCGCCAGCAACACGCTGTTGCTGGTGGGCAGCGTGCTGCTGATCAGTGTGGTATTCGGCGTGCTGATCAGTGCTTTGCTTGAGGCCAGTGAGTTTTTCGGTCGCGGCATCGTGCGGGTGATGCTGATCTCGCCGTTTTTCATCATGCCCACGGTGGGCGCGCTGATCTGGAAGAACCTGATTTTCCACCCGGTGTCGGGGATTCTCGCCTACGTCTGGAAGCTGTTTGGTGCACAACCGGTGGACTGGCTGGCGCACTACCCGCTGCTGTCGATCATCATCATTGTCTCGTGGCARTGGCTGCCGTTCGCGATCCTGATCCTGATGACCGCCATGCAGTCCCTCGACCAGGAACARAAAGAAGCCGCGGGCCTGGACGGTGCCGGGCCGATCGCGATTTTCTGGCACCTGACATTGCCACACCTGGCGCGGCCGATTGCGGTGGTGGTGATGATCGAAACCATCTTCCTGCTCTCGGTGTTCGCCGAAATCTTCACCACCACCAACGGCGGCCCCGGCTATGCCTCGACCAACCTCGCCTACCTGATCTACAACCAGGCGCTGGTGCAGTTCGACGTCGGCATGGCCTCGGCGGGCGGTTTGATCGCCGTGCTCATCGCCAACATCGCCGCGATCATTCTGGTGCGAATGATCGGCAAAAACCTGACCGACAAAGCCTGAGGCCTGCCATGACTCTTCAACAATCCCGTCGCCTGCAAAGCCTGCTGCTCGGTACGTTGGCCTGGGCTATCGCGATCCTGATTTTCTTTCCGATCTTCTGGATGGTGCTGACCAGTTTCAAAACCGAAATCGATGCCTTCGCCACGCCGCCGCAGTTCATCTTCATGCCGACGCTGGAGAATTACCTGCACATCAACGAACGCAGCGATTACTTCAGTTTCGCCTGGAACTCGGTGGTGATCTCCTTCAGCGCCACGGCCCTGTGCCTGCTCATCGCGGTGCCGGCGGCCTACTCCATGGCGTTCTACGAAACCCAGCGCACCAGAGGCACGCTGCTGTGGATGCTCTCGACCAAGATGCTGCCGCCGGTGGGCGTGCTGATGCCGATCTATCTGCTGGCCAAGAGTTTCGGTCTGCTCGATACGCGCATTGCACTGATCGTGATCTACACGCTGATCAACCTGCCGATCGTGGTCTGGATGGTTTACACCTACTTTAAGGACATCCCCAAGGACATCCTCGAAGCCGCGCGCCTGGATGGCGCAACGCTGGCGCAGGAAATGCTCCGGGTGTTGCTGCCCATCGCCAAGGGCGGCCTGGCGTCCACGGTGTTGCTGTCGCTGATCCTGTGCTGGAACGAGGCCTTCTGGTCGCTGAACCTGACCTCGTCGAAAGCCGCACCGCTGACCGCGTTGATTGCCTCGTACTCAAGCCCCGAAGGGCTGTTCTGGGCCAAGTTGTCGGCCGTCTCGACCCTGGCCTGCGCGCCGATCCTGATCTTCGGCTGGATCAGTCAGAAACAACTGGTACGCGGCCTGTCGTTCGGCGCCGTGAAATGAATCCCTGTAGGAGCGAGCCTGCTCGCGATGGGCGTGAACGATAACGCTGGCTGACTGGAAGAATGCGTCGCCTGAAAGTTCATCGCGAGCAGGCTCGCTCCTACAGAAAAKCCCACCCGGTTCAATCGAATAAATACAAACGGAGGCCCATCACCATGGCCAACCTGAAAATCAAGAATCTGCAAAAAGGCTTCGAAGGCTTTTCCATCATCAAGGGTATCGACCTGGAAGTGAACGACAAGGAATTCGTGGTCTTCGTCGGCCCGTCGGGCTGCGGCAAATCCACGTTGCTGCGACTGATCGCAGGGCTGGAAGAAGTCAGCGGCGGCACCATCGAACTCGATGGCCGCGACATCACCGAAGTGAGCCCGGCCAAGCGCGACCTGGCGATGGTGTTCCAGACCTACGCCCTGTACCCGCACATGAGCGTGCGCAAGAACATGTCGTTCGCCCTCGACCTGGCCGGCGTGGCAAAAGCCGAAGTGGAGAAGAAGGTCGGCGAAGCGGCGCGCATCCTCGAACTGGGGCCGATGCTGGAGCGCAAGCCCAAGCAACTGTCCGGTGGCCAGCGCCAGCGCGTGGCGATTGGCCGGGCTATCGTACGCAACCCGAAAATCTTCCTGTTCGACGAACCGCTCTCCAATCTCGACGCCGCCCTGCGGGTGCAGATGCGCCTGGAGCTGTTGCGCCTGCACAAAGAACTGCAAGCCACGATGATCTACGTGACTCACGATCAGGTCGAAGCGATGACCATGGCCGACAAAGTGGTCGTACTCAATGGCGGCAAGATCGAGCAAGTCGGCTCGCCGCTGGACCTCTATCACCAGCCGGCCAACCTGTTCGTCGCCGGTTTCCTGGGCACGCCGAAGATGGGCTTCCTCAAGGGCAAGGTCACCTGCACCGACAGTCAGGGCTGCGAAGTGCAACTGGACGCCGGAACCCGCATCAACCTGCCCTTGGGCGGCAGGCAACTGAACGTCGGGAGTGCGGTGACGCTGGGCATCCGCCCCGAGCATCTGGAACTGGCCAAACCCGGCGACTGCACCTTGCAGGTCACCGCCGATGTCAGCGAACGCCTGGGCAGCGACACCTTCTGCCACGTCCTGACCTCGTCCGGCGAAGCCCTGACCATGCGTGTTCGCGGCGATCTGGCCAGCCGTTATGGCGAAACCCTGAACCTGCACCTGGATGCGCAACACTGCCATTTATTCGATGCCGACGGCGTGGCTCTGACCCGCCCCCTGCGCGTTGCTGCCTGATTTCAGAGAGCCTGCGATGAAACTGAACAAACAGAACCTCAACCGCCTCGCGCCTGAAGTGGTCCTGCCCGCCTACGCGTTGGGCGATACCCGCCAAGGCATCGCGCACATCGGCGTGGGTGGATTCCATCGCGCCCACCAGGCGTTTTACACCGATGCACTGATGAACAC
>NZ_JBGCUL010000197.1:0-6667 GCF_054177685.1 Pseudomonas sp. P5_A2_2 | reverse complement strand
GGGCATGGCTTGCAAACCTCGTCGCGCAAGATGCTCGGCGAAGTCTGCGACATGGTCATCGTGGTCGGTGGTGACGGCAGCCTGCTCGGCGCCGCCCGGGCACTGGCCAGGCACAATATCCCGGTGCTMGGCATCAACCGCGGCAGCCTGGGTTTCCTGACCGACATTCGCCCCGACGAGCTGGAAACCAAGGTCGCCGAAGTGCTGGATGGCCACTATCTGGTGGAAAACCGCTTCCTGCTGCAGGCCGAAGTCCGTCGCCACGGCGAGGCCATCGGCCAGGGCGATGCACTGAACGATGTGGTACTGCACCCAGGCAAATCCACCCGAATGATCGAATTCGAGCTGTACATCGACGGCCAGTTCGTCTGCAGCCAGAAGGCCGACGGCCTGATCGTCGCCACGCCGACCGGTTCCACCGCATATGCACTGTCTGCCGGCGGGCCGATCATGCATCCCAAGCTCGACGCTATTGTGATTGTGCCGATGTACCCCCATACCTTGTCAGGTAGACCGATTGTGGTCGATGGCAACAGTGAGCTGAAAATCGTCGTGTCCAAGGATATGCAGATTTACCCGCAAGTCTCGTGTGACGGGCAGAACCACTTTACCTGCGCGCCCGGCGACACCATTACCGTCAGCAAGAAAGCCCAGAAACTGCGGCTGATTCACCCGCTCGACCACAACTACTATGAAGTCTGCCGGACCAAGCTCGGCTGGGGCAGCAAGTTGGGGGGTGGAGGCGACTGATGCTCGATCCCGCGCGTAGCTACGACCTGATCGGTGACGTGCACGGTTGCGCTCTGACCCTGGAGCACTTGCTCGACCGACTCGGTTATCACAAACAGGCTGGCGTCTGGCGACACGCCTCGCGCATGGCGGTGTTCGTCGGCGATATCATCGATCGCGGCCCGCGGATTCGCGAGGCGCTGCATATCGTCCACGACATGGTCGAGGCCGGTCAGGCGCTGTGCATCATGGGCAACCACGAGTTCAATGCGCTGGGCTGGAGCACGCCGGCGCTACCCGGCAGCGGCAAGCAATTCGTGCGCGAGCACACGCCGCGCCATGCCCGCCTGCTGCATGAAACCCTGACCCAGTTCGAACACCATCCGGGTGACTGGCACGACTTCCAGCAATGGTTCTATGAGCTGCCATTGTTCGTCGATGCCGGACGCTTCCGGGTGGTACATGCCTGCTGGGACGCCGGCCTGATCGAACCGCTGCGGGCGTTGTTCCCCAACGGTTGCGTCGACGAGCCTTTTCTCCAGGCTTCGGCGGAATCGGGATCTTTTGCCTGCACCGTCTTCGATCGCCTGTTGCGCGRCACGGACATGCGCTTGCCCCATGGCCTGACCATGACCAGCGGCGATGGGCTGGTGCGTTCGTTCTTCCGCACCAAGTTCTGGGAAGACGATCCGAAAACCTACGGCGACATCGTGTTCCAGCCCGATGCACTGCCCGAACCCGTGGCCCGGACGCCGCTGACGTCCACCGAAAAAAACAGTTTGCTGCGCTATGGCATCGACGAGCCGCTGCTGTTCGTCGGTCATTACTGGCGCAGCGGCAAGCCGGTACCGATCCGGCCGAACCTGGCCTGTCTGGATTACAGCGCGGTGCTGTACGGCAAACTGGTTGCCTATCGCCTGGATCAGGAAACCCGTCTGGATCCGCATAAATTCGTCTGGGTCGATGTCGAGCGGCCGGAGGTGCTGCAATGAGTGCTGTAGCGGTATTGCGTCTGCCATTGGCGGTGGACTTGAGCGGGTTCGTCACGCTGCTCAAGCGCATGCAGGTGCCCCACCGCGTCAGTGAAGAGGCTGGCGAGCAGGTGCTGTGGGTGCCGCAGAACATCAGCGAAGACGTTCGCGCGCTGTACGAACGCTTTCCGGCGGGCGACCCCGATCAGCAGCTGGACATTCCGTTGGCGCAGACCATCGAGCGTCCGGGGTTCGTCGAACAATTGAAATATGCCAGGGCCACCGCGCTGGTGCTGTTGCTGAGCGTGATTGTCGGCGCAGTGACCATGCTCGGCGACAATCTTGAAACGCTGCGCTGGCTGACCTTCCTCGAATTCCGCGTGGTTGGCGAATACCTCCACTTCACGCCACTGGCCGACAGCCTGGCGGCGGGGCAGTGGTGGCGCCTGTTCACGCCGATGCTGATTCACTTCGGCATCCTGCACCTGGCGATGAACGGCATGTGGTACTGGGAACTGGGGCGGCGCATCGAGTCGCGTCAGGGCAGTATCAACCTGATCGGCCTGACCCTGCTGTTCAGCCTGGTGTCCAACTACGCCCAGTATTTCTTCAGCGGCCCGACCTTGTTCGGTGGTTTGTCCGGTGTACTGTACGGCCTGCTCGGGCATTGCTGGATCTTCCAGCTGCTGGCGCCGAACCCGGCTTATCGCCTGCCGCGAGGCGTGCTGGTGATGATGCTGGTGTGGTTGCTGCTGTGCCTGTCCGGGCTGGTCTCGATGATCGGCTTCGGCGAAATCGCCAACGCGGCCCATGTCAGCGGGTTACTCATCGGATGCTTCACCGGTTTGTTGGGCGGGTTGTATAACCGCCGTAAACTGGCCGCCTAATTCAGAACATGCAATAAAGAGACGGAGACCCAATGTCCTCTTTTAACGAAATGATCAAGAACATCACCCACGATATCTACGAGAGCCTGAAACTGGCCGTGGAAATCGGCAAATGGTCCGACGGTGGCAAACTCACCGCGGAGCAGCGCGAGCTGTCACTGCAGGCGATGATCGCCTGGGAAGTCCAGAACCTGCCCGAGGACCAGCGTACCGGCTACATGGGGCCGCAGGAATGCGCTTCGAAGTCGATCGAAGTACCGAACATCCTGTTCAAGTCGGATGCCATCCATTGATCGAGATTGGCCGCGGTGCAATCAGCAAAATGTCGGCGCGCCTGGACGGGTCGAACGTGCAATACGCATTTCGTCTGGGCGAAACCGAGGTCCCGGTCAATCCGTTGATCGGTACCACGGTGCGCCTGGAATACCTGGGTGCGATCCACTGCATCCATTGCGGACGCAAGACCAAGACCAGTTTCAGCCAGGGCTACTGCTACCCGTGCATGACCAAACTGGCCCAGTGCGACGTCTGCATCATGAGCCCGGAGCGTTGCCACTTCGACGCCGGCACCTGCCGCGAGCCCGAATGGGGCGAGAAGTTCTGCATGACCGACCACGTGGTGTACCTGGCCAATTCGTCGGGGGTGAAAGTCGGGATTACCCGCGCCACCCAGCTGCCGACCCGCTGGCTCGACCAGGGTGCGAGCCAGGCCTTGCCGATCATGCGCGTCTCGACCCGGCAACAGTCCGGTTTCGTCGAGGATCTGTTCCGCAGCCAGGTGGCCGACAAGACCAACTGGCGTGCTTTGCTCAAGGGCGATGCGGCGGCGGTGAACCTGGCCGAGGTCCGCGATCAACTGTTCGACAGCTGCGCTGAAGGTTTGCTCGGGTTGCAGCAGCGATTTGGCTTGCAGGCGATCCAGCCGGTGACCGATGTCGAACCGCTGGAAATCCGCTACCCGGTCGAGCAATACCCGGCGAAGATCGTCAGCTTCAACCTGGACAAGAACCCGATTGCCGAAGGCACGCTGATGGGGGTCAAGGGCCAGTACCTGATCTTCGACACCGGCGTGATCAATATTCGTAAATACACGGCTTACCAGCTCGCCGTGCATCAGTAAGGACTCCAGCATGCGCACCGAACAACCGAAGATGATCTACCTCAAGGACTATCAGGCGCCCGAGTACCTGATCGACGAAACGCACCTGACCTTCGAGTTGTACGAGGACCACAGCCTGGTCCATGCGCAACTGGTGATGCGCCGCAACCCCGAGCGTGGCCCGGGGCTGCCGCCGCTGGTGCTGGACGGCCAGCAGCTTGAGCTGTTGGCGGTGACTCTGGCCGACCAGGAGCTTACCGAGGCGCAGTATCAGCTGACCGAGAATCACCTGACCCTGCATCCGACCAGCACCACCTTCACGGTCGACACCAGCGTCAGGATCCACCCGGAAACCAACACCGCGCTGGAAGGCCTGTACAAGTCCGGCACGATGTTCTGCACCCAGTGCGAGGCTGAAGGCTTCCGCAAAATCACCTATTACCTCGATCGCCCGGAYGTGATGAGTAAGTTCACCACCACGGTGGTTGCCGAACAACACAGCTATCCGGTACTGCTGTCCAACGGCAACCCGATCGCTTCCGGTCCCGGCGAAGACGGCCGGCACTGGGCGACCTGGGAAGACCCGTTCAAGAAACCGGCGTACCTGTTTGCGCTGGTGGCCGGTGACCTGTGGTGCGTCGAAGACAGCTTCACCACCATGAGCGAGCGCAACGTGGCGCTGCGCACTTACGTCGAGCCGKAAAACATCGACAAGTGCCAGCACGCCATGAACAGCCTGAAGAAGTCCATGCGCTGGGACGAAGAGGTCTACGGTCGCGAGTACGACCTGGACATCTTCATGATCGTCGCCGTGAATGACTTCAACATGGGCGCCATGGAAAACAAGGGCCTCAACATCTTCAACTCCAGCGCCGTGCTGGCCAAGGCCGAAACCGCCACCGACGCCGCGCACCAACGGGTCGAGGCAATCGTCGCCCACGAATACTTCCACAACTGGTCGGGCAACCGCGTGACCTGCCGCGATTGGTTCCAGCTATCGCTCAAGGAAGGCTTCACCGTGTTCCGCGATGCCGGTTTCTCCTCGGACATGAACTCGGCCACGGTCAAGCGCATCCAGGACGTGGCCTACCTGCGCACCCACCAGTTCGCCGAAGACGCCGGTCCCATGGCCCACGCCGTGCGCCCGGACAGCTTCATCGAGATTTCCAACTTCTACACCCTGACCGTGTACGAAAAGGGCTCGGAAGTGGTCGGCATGATCCACACCTTGCTCGGCGCCGAAGGCTTCCGCAAAGGCAGCGACCTGTACTTCGAGCGCCACGACGGCCAGGCCGTGACCTGCGATGACTTCATCAAGGCCATGGAAGATGCCAATGGTGTCGACCTGACCCAGTTCAAGCGCTGGTACAGCCAGGCCGGTACACCGCGTCTGGCGGTAACTGAGTCCTACGACAGCGCCGCGAAAACCTACAGCCTGACCTTCCGCCAGAGCTGCCCGCAAACCCCGGACAAGGTTGAAAAACTGCCGTTCGTGATCCCTGTCGAGCTGGGCCTGCTGGATTCCAAAGGGGCAGCGATTGCCCTGCGTCTGTCCGGTGAAGCCACCGCGCAAGGGACCTCGCGGGTCATTTCGGTGACCGAAGCCGAGCAGACTTTCACCTTCGTCGATATCGCCGAACAACCGCTGCCATCGTTGCTGCGTGGTTTCTCGGCGCCGGTGAAACTGAGTTTCCCGTACAACCGCGACCAGTTGATGTTCCTGATGCAGCACGACAGCGACKGCTTCAACCGCTGGGATGCCGGCCAGCAACTGTCGGTGCAGGTGCTGCAGGAATTGATCGGCCAGCAGCAGAAGGGCGAAGCACTGGTACTCGATCAGCGTCTGGTGTCGGCGCTGCGTACTGTGCTCTCGGACGAGTCGCTGGATCAGGCCATGGTCGCAGAAATGTTGTCGCTGCCAAGCGAAGCGTACCTGACCGAGATCAGCGAAGTGGCAGACGTCGAGGCGATTCATGTCGCCCGCGAGTTTGCCCGCAAGCAACTGGCTGACGCGTTGTTCGAAGGCCTGTGGCAGCGTTATCAGGCCAATCGCGAATTGTCGAAGCAGACGCCGTACATGGCCGAAGCCGAGCATTTCGCCCGTCGTGCCTTGCAGAACATCGCGTTGTCCTACCTGATGCTCAGCGGCAAGCCGGAAGTTGTGGCTGCGACCCTGGAGCAGTTCGACGCGTGCGACAACATGACCGAGCGCCTGACYGCACTCGCCGTGCTGGTCAATTCACCGTTCGAAGCCGAGAAGGCCAAGGCGCTGGCCAGCTTCGCCGAGCACTTCAAGGACAACCCGCTGGTCATGGATCAGTGGTTCAGCGTCCAGGCCGGCAGTGTGTTGCCCGGTGGCCTGGCGCGGGTCAAGGCGTTGATGCAGCACCCGGCGTTCAACATCAAGAACCCGAACAAGGTGCGGGCACTGGTTGGTGCGTTTGCCGGGCAGAACCTGATCAACTTCCATGCTGCCGATGGTTCCGGGTATCGCTTCCTCGCGGATCTGGTGATCGAGTTGAATGGCTTTAATCCGCAGATTGCTTCTCGCCAGTTGGCGCCTTTGACTCGCTGGCGCAAGTACGACAGTGCTCGTCAGGCTTTGATGAAGGGGGAGCTGGAGCGGATTCGGGCTTCGGGGCAGTTGTCCAGTGATGTGTTTGAAGTGGTCAGCAAGAGTTTGGCTTGATCTTGGCTTTTGAACTTGGCGGCCTTTGGGCCGACCAGGTTCTTGGTTGATTGAGTACATATCCGTTTYTKCGGTAACGGCGGCTTATGGTTCCGCTCTTACAGCCAGCCCTTTCAAGGTCTTCGTTTAGAATCCCCTAAAACTCCAGTCAGGGTGACGAAAACGATGTGGGCAGAAGTTCTAGCGCGGTTTGAAAAAAAGACACCGGCCAGTGTCATGACGAAATTGATACTGGAGCAGGCTGTTCCTGCCGAATGGGTKGATCAGGTGTTTGAAGAACACCGTCAACGCG
>NZ_JBGCUL010000196.1:0-6690 GCF_054177685.1 Pseudomonas sp. P5_A2_2 | reverse complement strand
ACTCAGGCCAGCCTCGAYCATGGCTTGCACGCGATTGAACTGGGCCTCGTTGGCAATGGGACCGAGCACCGTAGCTTCCGATCGCGGATCACCCACGATGATCGCATTGGCGGTTTCGGCTGCCAGCGATTCAACCTCCGCCAGCCGGTCCTTAGGTACGATCATTCGTGTCGGGGCGCTGCATGATTGTCCGACGTTGCGGAACGCTGACATCACGCCCAGTGGGACGGCTTTGGCAAAGTCGGCGTCGGGAAGCAGAATGTTCGGTGATTTGCCTCCCAATTCTTGTGTGACGCGCTTCACCGTATGGGCGGCCGCCTGTGCGACCAGCGCGCCCGCGCGGTTGGAGCCGGTAATCGAAATCATATCGATATCCGGGTGCGCAGCGATTGCTGCGCCGACCTCGGGACCACTTCCGTTCACGAGGTTGAAGACGCCAGGTGGAAGGCCCGCGTCGTGGACCAGTTGTGCAAAAAGAAGGGCGCTCAGAGGCGACAGTTCGCTTGGTTTGAGGACCACAGTGCATCCGGCGGCAATAGCCGGGGCGACTTTCGCGGTGATTTGATAAAGCGGCCAGTTCCACGGAGTGATGAGACCGCAGACGCCTATGGGTTCGCGTTCAATCGCGGTTCCATCTTCAACCGTCTGGAAACGATAAGTGGACAGCAGGTCGCGGGCGACCCGAACGTGTTCGGCCGCGAGAGGCACTTGCATTGCCCGGGCGGAACCGATGGCAGCACCCATTTCGAGGGAGAGGGCCTGCGCGAGCACTTCTTTTCGCTCAAGGATGAGCTCGTGGATCTTTCCAAGGACAAGCGCGCGCGACTCTGCGCAGGTAGCAGACCAACCAGCAAACGCTGCACGCGCGGCAACTACTGCCCGATCAACATCCTCGGCGGAGCCTTGCGCGACCTGCGCAACGACCTCTTCAGTTGCCGGATTGACCACCGGCAAACTTGCCGGGATCGCCGGGGACGACCAACAGCCATTGATATAAAATTTGTGAGACGTTTGCGGATCAACGCTGTAGCTATTCGAAGATTGTATTGTCATCCAACTGGCTCCCTTGAGCGGTAACAGGCACTGCAAGCAGCAGAGGGCGGTCTGGCTCGCGACCCGGCAAGGCCGCTGAAAAATAGATCAGGCCGAACGTGGAAATCACCAGAACATCGCCGTGGCGACCAGGACATCGCTATGCCGCGTCTTCTCAATAAGCTAACAAAGCGTGCCAGATAAAATGTGCTGTTCTTGAGGTTTGCAAGGGAGAATCTGCCGTATCTGCCAGGCTGACTTTGTATGAGAGCAAGTTGACCCGATTTCGTCAGTAACCTTGCTGATAGACAGCTCGATGAGATCATTACCAGTCAGTGCGGTCGCAGGCTCATCGGTGGCGGTGGTGGGCCATATAGACAAGCAGGAAGGGACGTGGTGCTGCATCGTGCAATGCGCCGCCTTTGTAGAGTTGTCGCGACGCGTACAGATGTTGCGTTGACCGGCATGTCACGCCTATCGCTAATAGAAGCAAGGTTGTCCCAACGCGCATTGACTCTTGACTGGCCCCGCCTCACCTCGCAGCACAATCAGCGGGCGCGTCCTCAGCGAATGCCCCCGATCTCCTTCCGCCAGTCATGAATACTGCCGCACATGGCGTTGTGCATGGCTTGCCAGCGCACCATAACAGCCCGCAAAGGCGTAGAAACAGGGGCTGGAGCGCCCGAGTCTGGAGCATCCCGCAAAGTCTGCTGAGCAAGCCCTGCAAAACGGTGGTTTGTACCAAGCAGCCTATACTTTTAACAGTTTATGCATGGTCTCTTGGTGTTGTAATAAATCCGTGATGCAGCGTTGCTCCGATGCTTCCAGAGCGGAGTAACTGTTTGCCCCGTCATGACCTCAACAATCATTAAGGACCGCACTCATGAGCTTTCTTCGACCCAAGTTTATTACCTTTGACTGCTATGGCACGTTGACCAACTTTCAAATGGGAAACATGACGCGCRAACTGTTCGCCGATCGTGTCCCTTTTGAGCAAATGGATCAGTTCGTCAAGGACTTCTCCGCCTATCGTCTGGATCRGGTGATGGGTGACTGGCGGCCGTATGATGAGATTATCAAGACCGCCCTGGCGCGGGTCTGCAAGCGTTGGGGTGTCGAGTACAAAGGCGAAGGCCAGCTCTACTACGACGCCGTACCGACTTGGGGGCCACATGCCGACGTGCCGGCTGGCCTGGCGAAAATCGCCGACAAGATTCCCCTGGTGATTTTCTCCAACGCGATGGACGAGCAGATCATGTCCAACGTCGACAAGCTCGGCGCACCTTTCCATAAAGTCTTCACCGCCCAACAAGCCCAAGCCTATAAGCCGCGCCTGGCCGCCTTCGAGTTCATGCTCGATAACCTCGGCTGCGGCCCAGAAGACGTTCTGCATGTGTCCTCGAGCTTTCGTTATGACCTGATGCCGGCCAACGACATGAAGATCAAGAACAAAGCCTTCGTTGCTCGTGGTCATGAACAGCCGGCGAATGCCGTCTATGGCTACCACCAGATCCCGGATATCGGCGCATTGCCCGGGTTGGTCGGTCTCTGAGTCTCAGGGCACTCTTCAAGGCAAAAGGGGTTAGACATGGGCAGTGAGTCCTATTGGCTCGATACCGCACCGCAATTCACCGGTGCTCAGCTCGGCGCATTGCCCGGGCAGGTCGATGTGGCCATCGTCGGTGGTGGTCTCACCGGCCTGGCGGCGGCCCGAGCCCTGGCCTTGAAGGGGGCCAGTGTGGTGGTGCTGGAAGGAGGGCGAGTGATTGGCGAGGCTTCGGGGCGCAATGGTGGCCACTGCAGCACCGGCGTTGCCCAAGACTACGCGGCACTCAGCGCCAGCCTCGGCGCTGATAAGGCGCGTGCTTATTACCAAGCCTATGAAAGCGCCGTACAGAGCGTCGTTTCATTGGTGGAGCAGGAGCAGATTGCCTGCGACCTCAAGCGCAATGGCAAGCTGAAGCTGGCCGCCAAACCGATGCATTACGAAGGTTTGGCGCGCACCTGCGAATTGATTCGGCGGGAGGTCGACGCCGACGTCGAGTTGCTCTCTCCAGAAGAAGCCCGTGCTGAAGCCAACTCGGCCCAGTTCCATGGAGGCATGCTGCAGCGCAACGGCGTGCAGATGCATGTCGGGCGCTTCGGTGTCGGGCTTGCCGAAGCAGCAGCACGTCACGGCGCATCGATCTTTCAGGGCGTGTCGGTGACGGACTGGAAAGCCAGCGCTGGCGGCTATCAGGTCAACACCACCAAGGGCTCGCTACACGCCACGCAAATTCTGCTGGCCACAGGCACGTGCCAGCAGGGCGGATTGGGCTGGTATCGGCGGCGGATCGTGCCGGTGGGCAGTTTCGTGATCGCCACGGAGGTGCTACCGCAGGCCCTGATCGACAGCTTGCTACCGGCACGGCGTTCCTATGTCACCAGCCGCATGATCGGTAACTACTTCCGCCTGACGCCGGACAACCGCTTGCTGTTTGGCGGTCGTGCCCGGTTTGCCATGTCCGACAGCATTTCCGACGCCAAGAGCGGCAAGGTATTGCAGGCGGCGATGGTCCAGATGTTTCCGCAACTGGCTAGCGTGAAGATCGATTACTGCTGGGGTGGTCTCGTGGATATGACCTCCGATCGGTTGCCCCGGGCCGGGCAGCATGGAGGGGTTTATTACTCCATGGGTTATAGCGGTCATGGGGTGCAAATGTCGGTACACATGGGGCAGGTCATGGCCGAGGTAATGGCCGGCAAGGTCGAGGCCAACCCGTGGCGCGAACTCGATTGGCCAGCCATTCCCGGGCATTTCGGCAAACCCTGGTTCCTGCCTCTGGTGGGTGCGTATTACCGCCTGCAGGACTACCTGCACTGAGTTCATGTGGTTGCTTCTCATTTTTACGTTTCAATCACGCTGCGCTTAATCGCCAGCACTTGAGCCTTATCATTTGCGAAAGGTTGGACTGACATGACTGACGATAAAAAGAATATCGACTCCCAGTTGATCACCGGTGAAGAAAGTCTGCGTGTTTTTGAAGGRCTCAATCGCGGCATGTCACGCCGCAATGCATTGCAAATGCTGGGGTTGGCAGGGGTGGCCGCAGTGGGGGCTGGCAGTCTGTTCGGCGCCGCTGGCAAACTGTTTGCCGATGATGAAGGTGCAAGCCCTGGCAAAGGCAAGCCTGGCGGTCGTATCCGCGTTGCAGGCTCGTCCAGCTCCACCGCCGACACCCTGGATCCAGCCAAAGGTTCGTCGTCCACCGACTACGTGCGTCACTACATGTTCTACAACGGCCTGACCCGTTTCGACAGCCATATGGTGCCGCAACTGGAGTTGGCCGAGCGAATTGAAACCACTGACGCCACGCTCTGGGTCATCAGCCTGCGCAAGGAAGTGACCTTCCACAACGGCAAGCCCCTGACCGCCGCTGACGTGGTGTTTTCCCTGTTGCGGCACAAGGACCCGATCACCGGTTCCAAGGTCCTGCCGCTCGCGTCGCAGTTCGCTGAGGTCAAGGCCGTCGGCACCCACGAAGTGCAGATTCAATTGAGCGGCCCGAATGCTGAATTGCCGTCGATTCTTGCCATCTCTCACATGTTGATCGTTCCCGAGGGTACGAGCGATTTCAGCCAGGGCATCGGTACCGGTCCGTTCAAGGTCAAGGAGTTCAAGCCCGGGGAGCGTTCGATTGGTGTGCGCAATACCAATTACTGGAAACCCGGCTTGCCGTATCTGGACGAGATCGAATTTATCGCCATTGCCGACGAGCCGTCACGGATCAACGCCCTGTTGTCGGGCGACGTGCACATCGTCAACGAGGTTAACCCGCGCTCAACGGCTCGCATCAAGGCCAGCACCAGGCATCGGGTCGTGGACTCGCCGTCGGGTAACTACACTGACCTGATCATTCGTCAGGACCAGATGCCAGGCCAAAGCCCGGAATTCACCCAGGCCATGAAATACTTGCTGGACCGCGAGCAGATCAAGTCGGCGATATTCCGTGGCTACGCCAGGGTCGGCAACGATCACCCGATCGCACCCGGTGCGCGCTTCTTCAACGCCGACCTGCCACAACGTGCCTACGATCCGGAAAAAGCCAAGTTCCTGCTCAAAAAGGCCGGCATGGAAAGCATCACTATGCCGCTGATGTGCTCGCCGGCTGCGACCGGTTCGGTGGACATCGCCGTGCTGCTGCAGCAGTCAGCCAAACAGGCGGGGCTCAAGCTCGACGTCAACCGTCTGCCGAGCGATGGCTACTGGTCCAACCATTGGGCGAAGCACCCACTGAGCTTTGGCAACATCAATCCGCGGCCCAATGCCGACATGCTTTTCTCGCAGTTCTTCCAGTCGACAGCACCCTGGAATGAGTCCGGCTGGAAAAACGAACAGTTCGACCAACTGTTGGTACAAGCCCGAGGTGAAACCGACGAGGCCAAGCGCGGCAAGATGTACGCAGATATGCAAACCCTGGTGCATGAGCACAGCGGTATTGGCGTGCCGGTGTTCATCAGCAACATCGATGGCGCCGATCAGCGAGTCAAGGGCTACGGCACCAACCCCCTGGGCGGTTTCATGGGGTACATGTTTGCCGAGCAGGTCTGGCTGGACGCTTGATGAAAGTCGGGTTTTTGCTGCAGTTACATAGCATGAGGATAGGGTGATGAATAGCAACACTCTGTGGTTGATCGGCCGGCGCCTGGGCGCGGCGATCGTGACCTTGTTGATTGTGTCCATGGTGGTGTTCGCCATCACGGCGGTGCTGCCGGGAGACGCGGCACAACAGTCTCTGGGGCAGTTCGCCACGCCCGAGCAGGTGGCAGCCTTGCGCCTGAAAATGGGGCTGGATCAGCCCGGTGTGTTGCGTTACCTGCACTGGTTGATGAGCCTGCTTAGCGGTGACATGGGGCAGTCGGTATCCAACGCCATGCCAGTCAGCGACTTGATGGCCGGGCGTCTGCCCAACACCCTGATGCTGGCGGCCGCCACGGCGCTGGTATCAGTGCCGGTGKCGTTGATTCTGGGCATCGGTTCGGCCATGGGCCGGGGCGGGCGCATCGACAGTGTCCTGAGCTTTTTTACCTTGACCATGGTAGCGGTGCCAGAGTTTCTGGTTGCGACCCTGGCAGTGCTGATTTTCGCGGTGAACCTGGGTTGGTTGTCGGCGTTGTCCTACGCCAGTGACATCACATCACCCTGGCAATTCATGCGCACTTACGCCTTGCCGGTGATGACGCTGTGCTGCGTGATTGTCGCGCAGATGGCACGCATGACCCGGGCGGCGGTGATCGATCAGCTCGACAGCCCTTACGTGGAGATGGCCCGACTCAAAGGTGTGAGCAAGATTCGGATCGTTCTACGCCATGCCTTGCCCAACGCCATCGGGCCCATCGCCAATGCCATCGCTTTGAGCCTGTCTTACCTGTTGGGCGGGGTGGTGATCGTTGAAACGATCTTCAACTACCCCGGCATCGCCAGCCTGATGGTCGATGCCGTGACCAACCGCGACATGGCCCTGGTTCAAGCCTGCACCATGCTGTTTTGTACGGCGTATTTGACGTTGGTGCTGATTGCCGACCTGTGCGCGATTCTTTCCAATCCGAGGCTGAGAAATCAATGAACAATCTCATTGTGAAATCGCCGGCTACTACAAAATTGGCGCTGGGCAAGGT
>NZ_JBGCUL010000195.1:0-6716 GCF_054177685.1 Pseudomonas sp. P5_A2_2 | reverse complement strand
ATGCAGGGCTATGAAATCCGCATCGCTGGTATTCAACGTGTAGGTGTAGGTGCCGTTGGCATTCAGCACCAAAGTGCCGTAGGTGCCGGTGAAGGTGCCGGGAGTGATGGGGCCGGCGTTTTCCCCGAGCGGCACGCGGTCGGCGCCTTGCACGTCGTTGCTCAGCACGTTGCCGTTGAGGGTCAGCAGGGTTTCCGAGGCGGTGCCATTGTTGTCATCGACCGCTTTGGGCACGTCGTCGATGATGCTGATATCCAGCGTACCGGTAGCGCTGTCGCCATTGCTGTCGATGGCCACCACGGTGACGTGTTCGGCAAGACTATTGGCACCCTCGCCGCTTGCGTGGGATTCGGCACGGTTGAGGGTGTAACTGTAACTGACCACGCCCGTGGCCGGGTCGTAACTGGTGACGGTCAGGGTGCTGCCCAGCGGGGAGGTGRTCGACTGCGGGAAATCTGCCGCCACACCGCCGCTGATCAAGTTGATCCCGCCGATGCTGAAGCTGCTCAGCCCGTCGGGCGCATTGATGGTGAAGGTGCCGCTTCGCGTCAGCGAGTCTGCGTTCCTCGCCGAACCGTCGGCCAGGTTGGCTTCATTGACGGTCCGCTCGCCGTTCTGCTCCGACAGGCCGTCGAAGGTGACCGGATTGTTCGGCACTTGCGGAACCACCGGCGGCACCACCGGAGCATCGGCCGCTACAGCGATGTCCGGATTAGCGTTCAGGCGTTCTTCCGGAAGCTCAGGAATGCCATTGAAACCGGCAGTGGGGAAGCCGATGACCGGGTCGACTCGCCCGCCGACTTCTTCGAGCAGGACGAAACCATGACCACTGCCCTGGACGCCGCCCGGTACACCGGTAGTCGTGGCAGGCCCGGCAGCGGTAGCTTCAGCGGTCTGGGTCGGGTCGTCGCCGACCGCAATGGCTTTTTGCAGCCGTTCGACATCCGTCAGCTGCGCTTCGCTCGGCGTCACCGCCTCAGACGATTCCACATGGGGAATCTGATTGGCGAGCAACTGCGGGGTCATCTGCATGCTGCTGCCGCGCCCGAGGGTCAGTTCCTGGCCATTTTGCAGATGCACCGCCACCGCGCCTTCGGCGCCGGTGCTCAGTTGGTCGCCGGCGAACAACCGGTCCCCCTCGACCAGCGCGCGCCGGGTGCCGTCGCTCGCAACCGCGAACACCTGTCCGATGACCTTACTGACGATACCGATGAGCGTAGCCATGTGCACTTCCTCCGCTGCCAACCGTTATCGGCAGCCTGTTTGTGCGAAGAACGTGCGCATGGCTCGAGCGGGTTGTCTGGCGGATCGTGTTCCAGGTACCGGTTCACGTGAGTAAGCCGTGGCCCCGGCAACGATCTCGCCCAGCCAGTCGCTCACGGCGCTGTTTACGATTTTGGGAAAAACCCTCTGCAATCAATGGCATCGGATCCCTGTTCGCAACAACCTTGCCTGTGAGCAATGCGTAACGATCTTGAACCACTCAAGTGACAAAAAACCGTCGCCACCAGATCGCTCGCGTCCCTCCCCTCCAGCACTTCTTCGCTCTATGTCGATAAGTGGATTGGAACTTTCCTCAAACCCCGACAAGCGCCATAACGCCCATAAAACAAGGGCTTTCGCATTGAACAATGTGCTGGATTTTGCAGGGCGCATAAGTTTTTTTTGGYATACACGTTATGAAAAAAATTTCTTAGCTACGCTCCAGAATGTTCTTAGCTCTTTTGTTAAAGATGTGAAACAACTTTACCTATAAATGTCGTCAAATAATTGGCGACTGATAAGCACCATCAGGAATCAGGGAGATGCAACATGCGCCTATTAGCCCCCCTCTACAGCGCGGTTCTCTTGGCCATGGCCTGCTCGTCCCAGGCTCAGGCCATGACGCTGACCGAGGCAATCCAGAGCACCATCGCGACCCACCCGGAGCTGGCATCACGGGTGGACAGCCGTCTGTCGGCGGATGAGGACGTGAAGGTCGCCAAAGGGGGCTTTTATCCAGCTGTTGATCTGAACGCCGCCTACGGGCGCGCGTACAGCGATAACACCAATACCCGGGCGCTCACCCCCAGTGGGCACAACACCGAAACCTTGAACTACACCCAGTCGGAATTGCGCCTGCGGCAAATGCTCTTCGACGGGTTCAACACCGCCAATGAAGTCCAGCGCACCCAGGGCGTGGTCAACTCACGAGCCTATTACGCTCAAGGTACGGCTCAGGACCTGGCCCTGCGCACCACCGAGGTTTACCTCGAAGTGCTCAAGCGTCGCGAACTGGTGACACTGGCCAAGAACAACCTGCAAGCGCACTTGCGGGTCAACGACCAGATCGGCCTGCGCACCCAGCGCGGCGTGGGCAGCAACGCCGATGCCGACCAGTCCGCGGCTCGCCGGGCACTGGCAGAAAACAACCTCGACACCGCCGAAGTCGATCTGGCTGATGCCGAATCAAACTTCTATGCCGTTGTGGGGCGTATGCCCGATGAACTCGAAACCCCGCCGTCGATTCGCGGCGAAGTCCCCACCTCATTGCCCGAAGCCCAGCAGAGCATGGTGGAAAACAACCCTTACCTGAAATCCGCCCAGGCCGACGTGCAATCGGCCGAAAGCCAGTACGAAGTCGCCAAGTCGCCGTTCTACCCGCGCTTGGATGCCGAGGCCGCCGTGGGCGCGAACAACAACGTGCAGGGTGATGAAGGCCACGACAATGAATGGCGGGTCGGCGTGATCATGAACTACAACCTGTTCCGCGGCGGCAGCGACAAAGCGCGCCTGGCCTCCGACTCGCACAAGATCAACCAGGCCATGGACATCCGTAACAATGCCCTGCGCCAGCTCAATGAGAACATTCACCTGRCCTGGAACGCTATGGTCAATGCCAAGAAACAAACCCCGACCGCCCGTGAATACGCCGACACCAGCAAACGCGTACGCATCGCCTATCAGGATCAGTTCGGCCTCGGTCAACGGACCCTGCTGGACCTGCTCGACAGTGAAAACGAACTCTACAACGCCAACCGTCGCTACACCGAAGTGCGCTACACCGAAGAGTTTTCGATGTACCGAGTCCTGGCGAACATGGGCCAATTGTTGAGCAAACAACGGGTCGTACTGCCCGCCGACGCGATCGCCCAGACCGAAGTGAAAAACGAAGCTCGACTACCTGAAATGAAGTAGTGCCCGGGAGGGTTCAATGACCAGCATGGAACCCGGCAACACCGGTGTCGATCCACGCCTGAGCTTCGATGACCCGCTTCTGGACGGTCTGCTGATCCTTTGCAAACTCCACGGCGCGACGGTCAGTCGCGCCAGCCTGAGTGCCGGGCTGCCCATGGCACACCAACGCCTGAGCCTGGACCTGCTGCCCCGTGCAGCGGCCCGGGCCGGTTTACAGGCGCGCTTGCTGCGCCGTGACCTCAAAGACATCTCCCCGCTCAACCTGCCTGTGCTGCTATTGCTCGACAATGGCCGCACGGCCGTCCTGCGCCGTTATGGCGAGGACGGCAAGGTGCTGATCCTGCCCAGCGAGGCCGACGGCGGCGAACAATGGCTCAGCCCTGAGGAGCTGGCCGAACACTACAGTGGCCAGGCATTGTTTGCCCGGCCACGCCACGAACTCGAAGACTTGCGCTCGCCGCTGGTGCCTCGGGTGCAGGCCTGGTTTCGCGATACGCTGAAGCTGTCGAAATGGCTGTACAGCGATGCGATCCTGGCGAGTTTCCTGATCAACCTGCTGGGGCTGATGGTGCCGCTGTTCGTGATGCAAACCTACGACCGCGTGGTGCCAAACCAGGCTACTTCGACCTTGTGGGTGCTGGCCATCGGTCTGCTGATCGGCACCGCATTCGAGCTGGTGCTGCGGGTCGTGCGCGCGCACTTGCTGGATACCGCCGGCAAGAAAACCGACGTGATCCTGTCGGCCACTCTGTTCGAGCGCATCACCGGCATGGCGATGAAAGCGCGGCCGGCGACCATCGGTGGCTTCGCCCAAAGCATTCATGACTTCCAGGGCCTGCGGGAATTTCTCACCGCCGTGACCCTCACCAGCCTGATCGATCTGCCCTTCTGCCTGCTGATGCTGCTGGTGATCGGCCTGCTCGGTGGCTGGCTGGTGGTGATTCCGACACTGGCGTTCCCCATCACCATCGTCTTCGCCATGGTGATCCAGATACGCCTGCGCGACACCGTACAAAAGAGCCTCAGCCTCGGCGCCGAACGCCAGGCACTGTTGATCGAAACCCTCAGCGGCCTGGAAACCCTCAAGGCCTGCAGCGCCGAAAGCGAACGCCAGCACAAATGGGAAAGCACCCACGGCGCCCTCACCCGCCTCGACAGYCACGCGCGCAACCTCTCGGCCCTGGCTACCAATGGCACGCTGTTCATCCAGCAACTGTCCGGCATGGCGACCATTGTCGCCGGGGTCTACAGCATCATCGCCGGCAACCTCAGCGTCGGTGCCCTGGTGGCCAGCTACATGCTCGGCAGTCGGGTGCTGGCGCCACTGGGACAGATCGCCGGCCTGATCACCCGCTACCAGCAAGCGCAACTGACCATGAAAAGCACCGACGCGCTGATGGGCCTGCCCCAGGAGCGCGACGCCAGACAACGGCCGCTGGAGCGCACCCAACTGCAAGGCGCGCTGGATGTTGTCGGCGTGACCTTCCACTACAACGGCCAGAGTGCTCCTGCCCTGGGCAACATCAGCTTCAGTGTGAAACCCGGCGAGCGCATTGGCATCATCGGCCGCAGCGGCTCAGGCAAAAGCACCCTGGCGCGACTGGTGATGGGCTTCTACGAACCGGATGAAGGCCAGTTACTGCTCGATGGCCTGGACCTGCGACAACTGGACGTCGCCGACCTGCGCCATCAAATCGGTTACGTCGCCCACGACCTGCCGCTGCTGGCTGGCAGCCTGCGCGACAACCTGACCCTCGGCGCGCGCTATATCAGCGACTCACGCATGCTCGAAGTGGCGGAAATGACCGGCGTCACCGAGCTGGCCCGGCAACACCCGCAAGGCTTCGACCGGCCCGTGGGCGAACGCGGGCAATTGCTGTCCGGCGGCCAGCGCCAGGCGGTATTGATGGCCCGGGCCATGTTGCTCGACCCGCCCATCATGCTGCTCGACGAACCCACCAGCGCCATGGACAACAGCAGCGAAGACGTCCTGCGRCAAAAACTCCACGGCTGGGTCCAGGGCAAAACCATCCTGCTGGTGACCCACCGCACCTCGATGCTGAGCCTGGTGGACCGGTTGGTGGTGCTGGACAACGGACGGATCGTCGCCGACGGTCCGAAAGAAGCGGTCATCGATGCACTGCGCAAGGGCCGTGTCGGCTCTGCGGCCGTCTAGGAGTCGTCCATGTCTGCCGATCAGGGATCCCGTGGCTACTTCGACAGCTTCAACAAAAGTGCCGAAACCGAGTTCATGCCGGAAACCGCCGGTGCGTCGTTGCAGGACTCGCCGCGCTGGTCGCGAATTACCGTGTGGCTGGCGGCCGCGCTGCTGATCAGCGCACTGGTCTGGGCCAGATTCGCCGTGTTGCAGGAAGTGACCATGGGCGAAGGCAAGGCGATTCCGTCGAGCAAGGTCCAGGTGATCCAGAACCTGGAGGGCGGTATCGTCACTGAAATTTTCGTCCGTGAAGGACAAATGGTGAACAAGGGCGACACCTTGCTGCGCCTGGATGACACCCGCTACCTGTCGAACAAGGGCGAAAGCGAAGCCGATCGCTATGCCTTGACCGCACAAGTCGAACGGCTTTCGGCCGAAGCCGAAGGCCGGCCGTTCAAACTGTCGGAAGAAGTGATCGCCAAAGCTCCGCAAGTGGCTGAAGACGAGCGCTCGCTGTACGAGCAGCGGCAACGCCGACTGGCCAGCGAACAGCGCACCCTGACCGAGCAACTTCGGCAAAAAACCCAGGAGCTGGCGGAGTTCCGCTCGAAACAGGGGCAGTTCAGCTCCAGTCTGGCGCTGCTGCAACAGGAAATGAACATGTCCACACCGCTGGTGGGCACGGGTGCGGTGTCACCGGTGGAAATCCTGCGCCTCAAACGCAGCGCAGTGGAGATTCGCGGCTCGCTCAACGCCACCACCCTGGCCATTCCCCGGGCCGAATCGGCGATCAACGAGATCAAAAGCAAGATTGACGAATCGGAACAGACCTTCCGTTCCGAAGCCGCCAAAGAGCTGAACGAGAAACGCACCGACCTGTCGAAAATCACGGCATCGAGCATCGCCATCGACGACCGCGTGACCCGTACCACCGTGGTCTCGCCGGTTCACGGCATCATCAAGGTGTTGAAGGTCAACACCATCGGCGGCGTGGTCCAGCCCGGCAGCGACATGGTGGAAATCGTGCCGCTGGAAGACAACCTGCTGATCGAAGCCAAGGTGCGGCCACAGGACGTTGCATTCCTGCATCCGGGCCAGAAAGCCATGGTCAAGTTCAGTGCCTACGACTACACCATTTACGGCGGCCTGAGTGCCAAACTGGAATTGATCGGCGCCGACACCATCACCGACGACAAGGGCAACAGCTTCTATCTGATTCAGGTGCGCACTGACAAAAACCATTTGGGTGGGGACGTGAAACCGCTACTGATCATCCCGGGGATGGTGGCGACGGTGGACATCATTACCGGGGAGAAAACGGTGCTCGATTACTTGCTTAAACCGGTGTTGAAGGCGCGGACCGAGGCGATGCGGGAAAGGT
>NZ_JBGCUL010000194.1:0-6720 GCF_054177685.1 Pseudomonas sp. P5_A2_2 | reverse complement strand
GTCCAGCAATAATGCCGAGTACTACGGCAATCAACTGGAGACCGCCGCCAAGGCCTATGAAGAAAGCCTGCTGCCGCCGTTCTTCGATGCGCTCAAGCATTACACCGAATCGGCCAACGCGACCTTTGCCTGCCCCGGCCACCAGGGCGGCCAGTTCTTTCGCAAACACCCGGCAGGTCGGCAGTTTTTCGACTTCTTCGGCGAGACGCTGTTTCGCGCCGACATGTGCAACGCCGACGTCAGGCTCGGTGACCTGCTGATCCACGAAGGCCCGGCGCTGCTGGCGCAAAAACATGCGGCCAAGGTGTTCAACGCCGACAAGACCTACTTCGTGCTCAACGGCACCTCGGCGTCGAACAAAGTGGTGACCAGCGCCCTGTTGACCCCGGGCGACCTGGTGCTGTTCGACCGCAATAACCACAAATCCAATCACCAGGGTGCGCTGTTGCAGGCCGGCGCCACGCCGGTCTATCTGGAAACCGCGCGCAACCCCTACGGCTTCATCGGCGGCATCGACGCTCACTGTTTCGAAGAAGACTACCTGCGCCAGCTGATCGCCGAAGTCGCCCCGGACAAGGCGCAACTGCCACGGCCGTTTCGCCTGGCGATCATTCAACTGGGCACCTATGACGGTACCATCTACAACGCCCGGCAAGTGGTCGACCGCATCGGCAAGCTGTGTGACTACATCCTGTTCGACTCGGCGTGGGTCGGTTACGAACAGTTCATTCCGATGATGAAGGATTGCTCGCCGATGCTGCTCGATCTGGACGAGAACGACCCGGGCATCTTCGTCACCCAATCGGTACACAAGCAGCAGGCCGGTTTCTCCCAGGCCTCGCAAATCCACAAGAAAGACCGGCACATCAAAGGCCA
This sequence comes from Pseudomonas sp. P5_A2_2, assembly GCF_054177685.1. Taxonomy (NCBI): domain Bacteria; kingdom Pseudomonadati; phylum Pseudomonadota; class Gammaproteobacteria; order Pseudomonadales; family Pseudomonadaceae; genus Pseudomonas; species Pseudomonas sp. P5_A2_2. The sequence goes on along the minus strand of NZ_JBGCUL010000194.1, from coordinate 5,844 downwards.
GGCCCGCTACTGCAACCATCACCGGCTCAACAACGCCTTCATGTCCCAGGCTTCAACGAGCCCGTTCTACCCGCTGTTCGCCTCACTGGATGTGAATGCCCGCATTCACTCAGGCCGCAGTGGTCTGCGCCTGTGGGACGACTGCGTGAAGTTCGGCATCAATGCGCGCAAGCTGATCATCGAAGCCTGCACCATGGTCCGCCCATTCGTGCCGGATACCATCGACGGGCGCCCATGGCAGGATCATTCGACCGATGCTATCGCCAGCGATATCCGTTTCTTTGAGTTCCATCCGAAGGATCGCTGGCATGCCTTTCCCGGTTATGCCGACAAGCAGTACTTCATCGATCCCTGCAAACTGCTGTTCACCACGCCGGGCATCGACCCGGTGGACGGCAGCTACACCGAGTTCGGCATTCACGCCGGCATCCTGGCCAACTTCCTGCGCCAGAACGGCATCGTTCCGGAAAAATGCGACCTCAACTCCATCCTGTTCCTGCTCACCCCGGCTGAAGACTGGGCAAAGATGAGTCACCTGGCGGCACAGATCGCCCGTTTCGAACGCTTCGTTCAGGACGACGCGCCGATGAGCCGGGTGCTGCCAGCGATCTATACGCAGTACGAAGAACGCTACCGCGACTACACCATCCGCAGGCTCTGCCAGGAAATGCATGACCTGTATCGCAGCCACAACGTGCAGCAGCTGCAGAAGGACATGTTCCGCAAGGAACACTTCCCGAAAAAGGCCATGAACCCGCAGCAAGCGCAAATCGAGTACATCCGCGGCAACGTCGAGCTGGTGGCGTTGGCGGATGCCGATGGTCGCATTGCAGCCGAGGGCGCGTTGCCTTACCCGCCGGGCGTCTTGTGCGTGGTGCCGGGAGAAATCTGGGGTGGCGCGGTGCTCAAGTACTTCCTGGCGCTGGAGGAGGGCATCAACCGCTTGCCCGGCTTCACACCGGAACTTCAAGGCGTTTATCTGCAGCAGGAAGGCGGTCGCACGCGGGCGTATGGCTATGTGATCAAGCAGTAAGGATCACCCTCGTACTCGGTGGCAGGTGTCAGGTCAGCGGGCCCAGGGGTTAACTCTCTGAACAGGGCAAGGAGTTTGCGATGGCTGATTCAAGCAAGAAAATGGGCCTGATGGGGCTCACGACGCTGGTAACGGTCAACATGATGGGCTCGGGCATCATCATGTTGCCCACCAACATGGCTCAGTTGGGTGCCGTCTCTTTGTTGTCGTGGATTTTCACGGCGATTGGTTCGATGGCCATCGCCTACTGCTTTGCCCAGTGTGGCGTCTTCTGCTCGCGCTCCGGCGGTTTGTCCGCCTACACCGAAGAGGCCCATGCGAAGTCGGGTTTTTTCCTCTGTTCGTACCTGTACTTCCTGTCACTGGCCATCGCCAACGTGGCCGTGGCCATTTCGGCGGTGGGCTACATGACGGCCTTCGTGCCCTGGCTGGGCACGGGTGCGATTCCACTGTGCATCGGCACGATCGCACTGATCTGGCTGACCACCTTCGCCAACTTCGGTGGCCCAGGCATCACCGGCAAGATCGGCGCCTTCACGGTGTGGGGCGTGATTATTCCGGTAGCCGGCCTGAGCATCATCGGCTGGTTCTGGTTCAAGCCCGATGTGCTGGCCGCCGCCTGGAACCCCAATAGCCTGGCGATTTCCGAAGCCATCGGCAAAGCCATTCCCCTGACCCTGTGGGCCTTCCTGGGCATGGAGTCGGCGGCCCAGGCCACCGATGCCGTGGAAGACCCCAAACGCAACGTGCCATTGGCCTGCCTGTTCGGCACCCTGGGTGCCGCCGTGGTCTATGTGCTGTCGACCACCGTTATCCAGGGCATCATTCCCAACGCTGAGCTGGCCAAGTCCTCCGCCCCCTTCGCGCTGGTCTATGCCACGATGTTCAGCCCGATGGTCGGTAATATCGTCATGGCGCTGGCGGTCATGGCCTGTGTCGGCTCGCTGCTGGGCTGGCAATTTACCCTGGCGCAAACCGCCAAGATGACGGCTGACCAGAACCTGTTCCTCAAGCTGTTCAGCAAGGTCAACGCCATGAATGCCCCCGTCGTCGGCATGATTGTCTGCGGTGTGCTGCAGACCCTCCTGGCCCTGTCGACCATCTYGCCCGACGCCGCCGCACAGTTCAGCAAGCTGGTCAGCCTGGCGGCGGTCACCAACCTGATCCCTTATATAACTGCGATGACCGGCCTGCTGGTGATCATGCACAAGGCCGGGGTCTCGTCGGCCATACACTCGCGTAACGTGGTGGTCCTGCTGATTGCAATAACGTACGCCTTGTACGCCTTGTATGCCTGCGGCAAGGACGCAGTGATGGGCGGCACCCTGGTGCTCGCTTTCGGCTACCTGCTCTATGGATTCCTCGCCAAGCGCTTCACCGACGCGCCGGCGGCCAACCAGGCAAGGGCCGCAAACCCTTAGGCGTGGCCAACAGGACTGCACAGACATCTGCATACGGGGAAACCGGACATGAACGTACCATTTGCCACAACCACCAGACTGCTGCTTGCCTTCGCACTCTCGACGCTGCCGCTAGTGGCTGGCGCCAACACCGTTGAACGCGTGCGCAGCAGCCAAACCTTGACCCTGGGCTACTTGCCGGACCTGGCCCCTTTCAGCAAGCAGGAAGGCGACAAAGCCAGCGGTTATGCCATCGACCTGTGCCTGAAAGTCGCCGACAAGCTCAAGAGCGAGCTGGGTCTGCCCGACCTGCAAGTGCGCTACCAGCCCGTCAAGRTTTCGGACGAGGTCAACGCGGTGAGCCAGGGTAAAGTCGACATCCTCTGCACGCCGACACCGCCTACCCTGGAACGGCGCAAGATGATCAGTTACTCCATACCGATCTACACTGCCGGCCTCTCGGTCGTGGTGCGCAACGATGCTCGCGAATCGCTGCTCAATGTGCTCAATGGCAAGGTGGCCAATACCGGCCCGACCTGGCGTGCCAGCATTAACAACGGTCTGGCCAACCAAACCTACGCGACCCTGGAGGGGGGCGTGACCGAAGACTGGATTCGCGAACAGATGCGCCTGCTCAACGTGATCGCTTCGCTGGTGACCGTGGCCAACAACGACGAGGGCGTCAAGCTGGTCGCCGAGGGCAAGGCCGATGCCTTCTTCTCCGAACGCATGCTGCTGCGCAATGAAGTCGCCAAGGAGGGCGCGGCCAAGAACCTGATGCTCCTGGACCGCATCTTCGAGTACTCGCCGGTGGCGATGATCGTGGAGCGTAACGACGAAGACTTCCGCTTGCTGGTCGATATGGCCCTGAGTGAAGCCTATCACTCGGGCTTCATAGAAAAGGCCTACGACCAGTACCTGGGCGGAACCAACGCTACCGTGAAAAAACTGTTCAGGGTGTATGCGTTGCCTTAGTGGCATCGTTGGCAACGGGCGCTCCGCGGACGTGTTGCTACTGTAGGAGCGAGCTCGCTCCTACAGATCCGCACCGGGCCCAGGACAGGCTTTTTTGGTGTTTCAGGCGGACGCGCTCACTCCTTCGGCTTTTTCTTGCGACGCAACGTCATGCAGGGAAATCCTCGAAGTCTCCGGCAATGCCAGACCACCCGCCAGCGCGAGCAATGCAACCGCGATCAGATAGAACGCTGGCGACAGGTTGCTGCCGGTGGTGCTGATCAGCCATGTCGCCACCAGCGGAGCGGTGCCGCCAAAGAGGGTGTACGCCATGTTGTAGGTGATCGCCGAGGCGGTGTATCGGGTACGGGTAGGGAAGGTTTCYGAGAGCAAGGCCGCCGTCACCACGCCACACAACACCGCGCCAATCGCCAGGAGCATGACGCCGCCGATGGACACTGCGAACGAGCCGGAGCTGGCCATCAGGAACGATGGATACACGCTCACAATCAACAGACCGCAAGCGGTCATCACCGTCATTCGACGCCCGACCCGGTCCGAGTACAGCCCGGCCAGTGGGCAGATCGCCGCAGCGAACAGCAATGCAATCAGCGACACCAGCAACGCTGTGGCGCGACTCAGGCCACCCGCGACTTGCAAGTAAGTCGCGAAATAGGTGGTGAACATATAAAACGACAGTGCCGTGAGTGACACAAAAGCACCCAGACAGCAGATAGYCGCACCRTGGTTGCGCAAGGTTTCCTTGAGTGGGGAGTGTGCGACTGCATGTTCCTGGGTCACCGCCTGGAATGCCGGTGTCTCATCGAGCTTCCAGCGCAAGTAAAGACCCACCAGGCCCAGGGGCGCKGCAATCAGGAACGGCAGGCGCCAGCCCCAACTGCCCATTGCTTCGGCCGACAAGGACGCCTCGAGTGCGTAGGCCACCACGGCTGCCGCGGCGAAGGCGGAAAATGTCGACACCGGAATGAAGCTGCCGTACCAGGCGCGCTTGTCACTCGGTGCATGCTCCATCAGGTAGGCACAGGCACCGGCGTATTCACCCCCGGCGGAAAAACCCTGGGCGCAACGGATCAGGGACAGAAGAATCGGCGCCATGACTCCGATCGCCGTATAAGTGGGCAGCAGGCCGATCAAGGTCGTCGCCCCGGCCATCAGCAGAATGGTCATCGCCAGGGTTCGCTTGCGGCCGATCCTGTCGCCCAGCATGCCGAAGAAAATCCCGCCAAGGGGCCGAAACGCAAAGGCCACGGCGAATACCGCAAAGGTCTTGAGCAGCGCGGCACTGGCATCGCCGCTGGGGAAAAATTGCTGGGCGATGGTCGTGGCCAGAAAGCCGTAGACGGCGAAGTCGAACCACTCGACGAAATTGCCGATGCCGGCAGCCACAATCACTCTTCTCAGCGTTCTTGGGCTGACTTGTTCCATCGTTGCGCTCGTCATGCTTGACCTCGACCGTTCGTCAGTAAGCTATCGATTATCGGGGCAGGCACTGAGGCGGCTCACTTCAAAAGTGTCATCCACATAGTCCGTACCGACTTCATGTCGTTGAATGAGGCATGATTCGCGCCAGATTGGCCGAGGGTGAGTAAAGGGCGGTGTATTTCGCGTATTTGTAAAGCGTTGGCGGTATCGTCGGTCGCCAGGACTTGATCGATTTGGAAGGGATGAAAATGACATCGACTGTCGAAAGCCTGGTCAGGATCGCAATGACCAATCCAGTAAACGCAGAACTTGCCGATCGCTTGCCCAAGCTCGGTTTGAACCAGTGCATGCTCACCGCCGGTTGCCTGTTCCAGGCCGTGTGGAATCATCAGTCACAGCGACCGCCAGCGTGGGGGGTGAAGGATTACGACGTTTTTTACTTCGATGATGATCTGTCGTGGGAAGCCGAGAATGAGGTCATCCAATCCGCTCGGCATCTGTTCAACCACCTCGACGTGAACGTTGAATTCAAGAATCAGGCTCGCGTTCACCTGTGGTACAACCAGCGGTTTGGCGGGGATTATCCACAACTTCAGTCGGCCAGAGACGGGATCGATCGCTACCTGATTGCCGGTACCTGCATGGGGCTGGATATTGAAACGGGCGAGGTCTATGCACCCAACGGCCTGGCCGATACTGAGCAGGGGCTACTTAGAATCAATCCAAAGAATCCCAGGCCAGACTTGTTCGACCAGAAGGCGAAAAGTTACCAGGTTCGCTGGCCTTGGCTCAGGATCGTAGAGACGCAACGTTGAGTTGGCGCGAGGGGCGTTTACCGATGAAGCAATTTATTGGAGATGAAAGCTGATAACGCGTGCCACGACGGCCTGTAAACGAAGCAGCCCGTGGAGACGGGCTGCTTGGACTGTGGACTCGACACAACAGATCAGCTGTTGGTGCGGTCGGCTGCCTTGGCCTTGCTTTGAGTGACAGCGGCTTCAGCCTTCTGTTTCT
>NZ_JBGCUL010000193.1:0-6736 GCF_054177685.1 Pseudomonas sp. P5_A2_2 | reverse complement strand
CTTGTCATCGTTAACGACCATCGCGAGCAATCGAGCGTCGACCGGCTGCTCCTACAGGGTGCGTGTCATTTCTGGAGCAACAACCCATGATCGGCATCAGCTTTACACAAAAGACCCTGGCGGCGCGCAAGCGTATCGCCCTGGTTGCCCATGACCACTGCAAGGTGTTCTTGCTGGACTGGGCCGAACGGCAAAAAGACAAACTGGCCCAGCATGATCTGGTCGCCACCGGCACCACGGGTTTGTTGTTGCAACAACGCCTCGACCTGCCGGTGCAAAGCATGATCAGCGGGCCACTGGGTGGCGACCAGCAGCTCGGCGCGCAAATCGCTGAGCAGCGGGTCGATATGCTGGTATTTTTCTGGGACCCGTTCGAACCCCAGCCCCACGACCCGGATATCAAGGCATTGCTGCGCGTCGCAGCAGTGTGGAACATCCCGGTGGCGTGCAACGAATGCAGCGCCGACTACCTGATCAGCAGCCCGTTGATGGATCAGGCGCACCTCCATCGGATTCCCGATTACGCGACCTATTTGCAGGGTCGCGCGTAAAGCTTCACAAATCAGTACTTGAGCACCTTGCTTAATGATAAGCACTATCATCACCTTGGCCTGATTGAAACCGTCGGCAACCCGTAAGTCGCCTGACACAACACCGACCCTGTGTGCGAGCCTGTGCCGGTCTCATGTTTGGTGATGCTCGATCATGGCTGGCCGATCTACCTGGCGATTGCCAGCATGGGGCTGGGCAATCTGTGGATCTGGTCGCGACCGGAATCACTGCCGCAGCCCCCGTAAATTCCAACGCGATTTTCCCCGTTTTTAATCCCCTTTTCGGCACATTTTCCCGCGCAAACGTTCAACCTTGACCGTTCGTCGGCATGCCCCTCATGCAATCTCGCCCCCACGCCGATGTGGATTGAATGGCGCTAAATGGATTTGGCGAGTCGAGCCRCAATGGCTCACAGCCGACCATTCATTCCTTCGCGAGCTCGCCCTATGTTCGACTCACTGTCCATTCGCCTGAAAATCGTCCTGCTGTCCGGTCTGTGCCTGCTGGGCGTAGTCGCCTTGATAGTGGGCATGAACATTTACCAGACCAATCAGAACGATGACCTGGTCAACGACTCCAGCAGCAGAATGCTCACCGCCAGTGTGCAGGACCTGATCCAGGCCAAGGCCGCCGAGCAAGCGGTGCGGGTGCAGAAGACCTTCGGTGAAACCCTGACGGTGGTGACCGCCCTCGCGGACCAGATCAAGGACATGCGCTCCATGGCCGCCAAGCGTTCGCTTGAGCCCGGTGCCCTGCGTGAAGAGTTGAACCAGAGCCTGAAAACCGCGTTCGAGCGCAACGGCAAAGTGCTGGGCATCTGGCTGGCGTTCGAACCCAACGGCCTGGACGGCAAGGACAGCGAGTTCGCCAACGACGCCGCCCGCCAGTCTAACGAGATCGGCCGTTTCGCCACCTACTGGAGCCGTGCCGGTGGTCAGTCGCTGAACACGATCATGGTCGAAGAGGACATGACCAAAACCACCCTGAACCTCAGCGGCACGCCGTACAACGTCTGGTACACCTGCCCTCGGGACAGCAAGCGCATCTGCCTGCTCGACCCCTACGCCGATACTGTCGGCGGCAAGGAAGTGTTGATGACCACCATTTCCGTACCGCTGCTGGTGGATGGCAAGTCCATCGGTGTGGTCGGTATCGACATCGCCCTCGATGCCCTGCAAGCGGCGGCGGTCAACTCCCAGCGCGACCTGTTCAACAGCGCCGGACACATGCTGATCGTCTCCGGCACTGGTGTGCTGGCTGCCTACAGTGTCGATGCCGGTAAAGTCGGCAAGAACATCGGCGACACCCTGGGCGTCGATGGCAAGGACATCCTGCAATTGCTCGGTAGTGGTGCGCCGAAGATTCTCCAGCAAGGCGACCTGATCCGCGCGGTGTACCCGGTCAGTCCGATTGCCGATGCCAATGCCTGGGCCGTGGTCATCGACCTGCCCAAACAAGTGCTGCTGGCCGACTCGGTGAAGCTCCAAGCGGTGCTCGACGATGCCCAGCAAAGCGGTACGCTCAAGGCACTGTCTGTGGCGGTGATTGCCGGCCTGCTCGGGCTGTTGCTGATGTGGCTCACCGCGTCCGGCGTGACCCGCCCGATCAACAGCGTAGCCGACATGCTCAAGGCGATTGCCAGTGGCGACGGCGACCTGACCCAGCGCCTGCACTACAGCAAGCAGGACGAACTGGGCGAACTGGTGAGCTGGTTCAACCGCTTCCTCGACAAGCTGCAACCGACCATCGCGCAGATCAAGCAAAGCATCACCGATGCCCGCGGCACCGCCGACCAGTCTTCGGAAATCGCCCGCCAGACCAGCGAAGGCATGCAGTTGCAATTCCGCGAAATCGATCAGGTTGCCACGGCGTCCAACGAAATGAGCGCCACCGCCCACGATGTCGCCAACAGCGCTTCGAACGCGGCCAATGCGGCCAAGGGTGCCGACCAATCGGCCCGCGACGGCCTGTCGATCATCGAGCGCAGCACCCGCGATATCAATCAACTGGCCGAAGAGGTCAGCAAGGCCGTGACCGAAGTCGAAGCCCTCGCGGTCAACAGCGAGCAGATCGGTTCGGTGCTGGAGGTGATTCGCAGCATCGCCGAACAAACCAACCTGCTGGCGCTCAACGCGGCGATTGAAGCCGCCCGTGCCGGCGAGAGCGGTCGCGGCTTTGCGGTGGTGGCCGATGAAGTGCGCAACCTGGCCAAGCGTACCCAGGACTCGGTGGAAGAAATTCGCCTGGTGATCGAACGCATCCAGTCCGGCACCCGCGGCGTGGTCGCCACCATGCACTCAAGCCAGACCCAGGCCCACAGCAACGCCGAGCAGATCCAGCAGGCGGTCCAGGCCTTGGGCAAGATCAGTGACGCAGTCACCGTGATCAGCGATATGAACCTGCAAATCGCCAGCGCCGCCGAGCAGCAAAGCGCCGTCGCCGAAGAGGTCAACCGCAACGTCTCGGCGATCCGCACCGTCACCGAAACCCTGACCGGCCAGGCCACGGAGTCGGCGCAGATCAGCAGCCAGCTCAACGCCCTGACCACCCAGCAGATGAAGTTGATGGATCAGTTCCGCGTTTAAAAACCTACCGAAGATCCCCTGTGGGAGCGAGCTTGCTCGCGATAGCGGTCTTTCAATCAACATTGATGTTGAATGTAATTCCGTCATCGCGAGCAAGCTCGCTCCCACAGAGGGATTTCATCTGACCTGGAATTTTTTGAACTATGATCGGGCTCTCGCTCCGGAGGGCCCTTCGATGACTGATCTGCTCACGTCCATTCAAGCTGCACTCGGTTTGCCTCACACCCCGATTCCATTCACGTCCAGCGGCGCCCTGCCCTCGGCATTTGCCGTCACGGATCTGGCCTGCGCCAGCATGGCCGCCGCCGGCCAGGCCGCCAGCGAACTGCTGCACCAACAAACCGGACGCCTGCCCGACCTTGAAGTTGACCGACGCCTGGCGTCCTTCTGGTTCGCAACCTCGATTCGCCCGATCGGCTGGAGCGTTCCGCCGCTGTGGGATGCGGTGGCCGGTGACTACGCCACCCGCGATGGCTGGATTCGCCTGCACACCAACGCCCCCCATCACCGCGCCGCTGCCGAAAGCGTGCTCGGTGCCTGTACCGACCGTGCAGCGATGGCTTGCCAAGTGGCGCAATGGGCGAAAAGCGAGCTGGAGCAGGCGGTGGTCGATGCCGGTGGCTGTGCCGCCGAAATGCGCACCTGGGATCAATGGCAGACCCATCCTCAAGGCCAGGCGGTAAATGCCGAAACCTTGATTCATTTCACCAACCACCCTGGCCAGAGCGACAAACCGTGGGCGGGCTCAGTGTCCCGGCCACTGTCGGGCATCAAGGTGCTGGATTTAACCCGGGTGCTGGCAGGCCCCATCGCCAGCCGCTTTCTGGCAGGCCTGGGCGCCGATGTCTTGCGTATCGATCCGCCGACCTGGAACGAGCCGGGGGTGGTGCCGGAAGTCACGTTGGGAAAACGCTGCGCGCGTCTTGATCTGAACGACAGGTCCGACCGCGACGTATTCGAATGCCTGCTCAAGGACGCCGACATTCTGCTCCACGGCTATCGCGCCGATGCACTGGAGCGGCTTGGCCTGGGCATGAATGAGCGCCGGCAACTGAACCCGGGCCTGATCGATGTTTGCCTCAACGCCTATGGCTGGAGCGGCCCCTGGCAAAACCGCCGGGGCTTCGACAGCCTGGTGCAGATGAGCAGTGGCATTGCCGAAGCGGGCATGCGCTGGAAGCAGGCGGACAAGCCGACGCCGTTGCCGGTACAGGCCCTCGATCACGCCACCGGGTATTTGATGGCGGCCAGTGCGATCCGGTTGTTGGCGCAGCGGTTGAACGACAGTACGGGGGGCTCGGCCCGGTTGTCGTTGGCGTGTACCGCGAAGTTGTTGATCGGGCAAGGAGCCGGCCCGGATGAGCAGTTGCGCGCCGAAGATCAACACGATCAGGGGATACAGGTTGAGCAAACACCCTGGGGGCCGGCGCATCGGTTGCAGGCGCCCCTGAAGATCATCGGGACGCCGTTGCGGTGGGCATTGCCCGCTACTGAACTGGGTTCACATCCCGCGCAGTGGTGGTGACAGTCATATCGCCATCGCGGGCAAGCCCGCTCCCACAGGTGACCGAGAACTTCCGAGCGACCGCGATCAACTGTGGGAGCGGGCTTGCCCGCGATGGCGCCAGAAGCGGCAACAAAAAACCGGGATCAGCTCAGTCCGCCCGACTCAAAGAAGTCCACAGCACCTGCGCCGCATACCCTCGATAAGGCCGCCACCCCTCAGCCCGCAACAACAGCTGCCTGGCTGTCACCGGCCCACCCTCCAGCGCCGCCAACGCATTGATCAACCCCACGTCGCCATTGGGAAATCCATCCATCTCCCGCAACTGTCGCAACGCAATGTATTGCGCCGTCCAGTCACCAATCCCGTGCAAGGCCAATAACCGCGCTACGCCTCCCTCCCGACCGGGCTCGAACAACCGCGGATCATCGAGTAATGCCTGGGCCACCCCCGACAGCGTCCGGCCTCGGCTTTTCGGCATGCCCAACGCAGCCAGATCCGCGCCAGCCAAAACGCTGACCTCGGGAAACACATGGGTCAACCCCGGCAACCGTGAATGGAATGGCGTGCCGTACTGTGCTACCAGTTTGCCCGCCAGCTTGATCGCCGCCGCCACCGTAATCTGCTGCCCCAGCACCGCGCGGATCGCCAACTCCAGGCCATCCCACGCCCCCGGCACACGCAGCCCGGGGTGCTCGGCAATCAGCCGCGCCAACAGGGGATCAACTGCCAGGTGCCGGTGAATCGTGGACAGGTCGGCGTCCAGATCAAACATCCGCCGCACGCTTGCGACGATTGCAGGGACGGCACCCGAATCAGGAAAATCCAGGGTCAACTCAAGGGCATCCGAGGTGCCAGGCTGGATCGAGAACATACCGCAAGCACCGTTCAAACCGATGCTGCGCGAATACACACCGTCGACCACCGTTTCCAACCCGACAATCGCCCGCGCCGACAAAAACCCGAGCAACGCCGGCCAGTCATAGGGTGGCTGGTAGGCCAGCAACAGCTTCACAGACCCACCACCAACGCGATCAATGCGCTCAAGCGAAGCTTGTTCGGTGATTGCGACATCGTTGCAGCTCCATTTTTTGAGGCGGCAACTGCCGCGAGGTCGTCACATAGCGGACGTTAATAAAATTGATGAAGAGTAATAAGGTTTATTGAATATCGCCAACAACCGTCTTTTAACTTGCACAAAACGGCTATTGTGGCATCGATATAATCATTAGTTTTATACGTTTTTTTAATACATCAATTCAGTACAAAAAATGCATGAATAAAATTTGCAGATTTTGAAAAACCAACTAGCGTCATAATTCGAAACAAATGCTAAAAAGTTCTTGAATAATCTGCAAAAGCCTCTAGATCAGGCATTACAGGCAACAGCCCTGCGAATGATGGCACTCCGCCAACAACTTGGGAACGCTCTCATTTAGTGATCTAAGTCAGCTGATTGGATGGCCAACAGAATTAGTCTGTTGCCTCTCTTCTCCTGCATTGGAGTCATGCAATGTCTGAAGCTCCCGGAAAACTCAAACTCGGCGCGCTGGTTGCGTTAGTCGTGGGTTCGATGATTGGTGGCGGGATCTTTTCCTTGCCACAAAACATGGCCGCCAGTGCCGATGTCGGCGCCATTCTGATCGGTTGGGCGATCACCGCCGTCGGCATGCTCACCCTGGCGTTTGTGTTCCAGACCCTGGCCRACCGCAAACCCGACCTTGATGGCGGGGTTTACGCCTACGCCAAGGCCGGTTTCGGCGACTACATGGGCTTCTCGTCCGCCTGGGGGTACTGGATCAGTGCCTGGCTGGGCAACGTTGGCTACTTCGTCTTGCTGTTCAGCACGCTCGGCTACTTCTTTCCGCTATTTGGGGAGGGCAATACCCCTGCCGCCGTGATCGGCGCCTCGGTGCTGCTCTGGGCCGTACATTTCCTCGTACTGCGAGGAATAAAGGAAGCAGCGTTCATCAACCTGGTGACCACCGTCGCCAAGATCGTGCCGCTGCTGTTGTTCATGTTGATTGCATTATTCGCCTTCAAGCTGGACATCTTCACCGCCGACATCTGGGGCCTGAAGAACCCGGACCTGGGC
>NZ_JBGCUL010000192.1:0-6747 GCF_054177685.1 Pseudomonas sp. P5_A2_2 | reverse complement strand
GTCGTAGCGTTTGCCGCTTTCGGCGTTTTTGATCAGCAGGCCGGCATCGATCATGGCTTTTTGTTGCAGGGTATCGCTGCTCAAGTGCTTGAACAGGTTGTCCCAGCCAGGTGGAGCAAAGCCGAGGCCGAAGTCCCTGGCAATTTCGCCGGTCAGCCCGCGCCCTTTCAGATAGTCCACGGCGGCCTTGCGCGATGGATGGCTTTTCAGGGCTTGGCGATAAAAGTCGGCGGCAGCGGTGAGCAGCGGATACAGCGGCGAATCAGTCGGCTGCCGCGGTTTGTGCGGGCGGCCGCTTTCTTCGCGGGGAATTTCCATGCCGGCGGCTTTGGCCAGTTCTTCGACCGCCTGGACGAAATCCAGGTTGTCGTGGTCCATGATGAAGCCGAGGGCGTTGCCGCCAGCGCCGCAGCCGAAGCAGTAATAGAACTGCTTGTCGGGGCTGACGCTGAATGACGGAGTCTTTTCTTTGTGGAACGGGCAGCAGGCGGTGTGGTTCTTGCCGGCCTTTTTCAATTGCAGGCGCGAGCTGACCACATCGACGATGTCGGTGCGGTTCAGAAGGTCGTCAATGAAGCTCTGGGGAATTAGCCCGGCCATGGCGTTCTCGTCATCTGCGCTGAAAAGGGGTCCGAAACATTGTTTGAGGCGCGCAAAGTGTGCGGCTCGACCAGTGTCGTCTGCGTAATCGCTATCGGGAAGTGTATCTGCCGAAAATCCACTGACGTTAATGCCAATCAGTATTCGACTGTTTGAATGTGTTGCGCTGAATCCGCTGCGGCCAATCATAGGCCCCGGATAGCTCATCATCTGGCACGCAAGCAGGTGCCTTGGGCTGATCGTCGTGAGAGGAATCAGTGGGTGTGCTCGTCAGTAGCCTTGAAAGGCTCGTCAGAAAAGACGTGCACCGCTGGCAAAAGAGCCAGGTCTGACGCGGTGAAGCAGATTTGTCTCGGTCGCGTCTGCGGCTTTGACAGTGAAGCATCAAGCGTTTTACGCAATGCCATAAGCCCGGCTGAGGGCCGGGCTTGGCAGAAGCTTGCTACGATCGTCTGTGTATTAGTACAGACGAACGGCGCGGCGCTGTTCGCGCTGAACTTTCTTGGCGTGACGCTTAACAGCGGCTGCTGCTTTGCGCTTACGCTCAGAAGTTGGCTTCTCRTAAAATTCGCGGCTACGAACTTCAGCCAGTACACCGGCTTTTTCGCAGGAGCGCTTGAAACGACGCAGAGCTACGTCGAAGGGTTCGTTCTCTTTTACTTTGACGGCTGGCATCCAGAGCTACCTTCATTCATTACCGGGGTCAACATCCTCGCGGCAAAAGAGCACTTGAAGACGTCGGTTTTTAAGGGTTGCGGATGTTAACCCCTCAACGCTCGGAATGCAAAGCCTCTGATCGAAAACCGCTGGTCGGGGCATCACGCGACGACTATTATGCGCGCCTTCGAATTCAGCCTAAACAAGGCGCAAACCCATGCTAGTACTGGGATTAGAAACCTCCTGCGACGAAACCGGTGTCGCACTTTACGACAGTGAACGCGGCCTGCTGGCTGACGCGCTGTTCAGTCAGATCGACCTGCACCGTGCCTATGGCGGTGTGGTGCCGGAGCTGGCTTCGCGCGATCACGTCAAACGCATGCTGCCCTTGATCCGTCAGGTGTTGGCTGAGGCCGACTGCGTGCCGACCGAGATCGATGCGATCGCCTACACCGCGGGTCCTGGTCTGGTGGGCGCGTTGCTGGTAGGGGCTTCCTGTGCTCAGGCGCTGGCCTTTGCCTGGGGTATTCCGGCCCTTGGCGTGCATCACATGGAAGGCCACTTGCTGGCACCAATGCTGGAGTCGCAACCGCCGGAATTCCCGTTCGTCGCTTTGTTGGTGTCGGGTGGCCATACGCAACTGGTTCAGGTCGACGGAATTGGTCAGTACACGCTCCTGGGCGAAACCCTGGATGACGCTGCCGGCGAAGCCTTCGACAAGACGGCCAAGATGATGGGCCTCAATTATCCGGGCGGACCGGAGATCGCTCGCCTTGCAGAGCATGGCGTTGCAGGACGTTTTGTCTTCCCGCGTCCGATGTGCGACCGCCCGGGCCTGGATTTCAGCTTCAGCGGCCTGAAAACTTTTGCGTTGAACACCTGGCAGCAGTGCGTCAGCGCCGGGGACGACGGCCAGCAAGCCCAATGCGACATCGCGCTGGCGTTCCAGCAGGCCGTGGTGGAGACTTTGACCATCAAGTGCAAGCGCGCCCTGAAAGCCGCCGGCATGAAGCGCCTGGTGATCGCTGGGGGCGTCAGTGCCAACAAGGCGTTGCGCACTTCCCTGGAAAAAATGCTCGGCGACATGAAGGGCGATGTGTTTTATGCCCGTCCGCAGTTCTGCACCGATAACGGCGCGATGATCGCCTTTGCCGGCTGCCAGCGCTTGCAGGCCGGTCAGCAGGAAAGCCTGGCGATCAGTGTGCAGGCGCGTTGGCCGATGGAGCAGTTGTCGGCGTTGTGATGAATGGCGCTCATGCCCGGCAACTAAAAATGCCGTTCGCGCCCGGCAAACAGGTCGCGTAGATTGCCGCGATGGCGCCAGACGATCAGCCCGGTGAGCGTGCTCATGGGCAGCAGGGCCGCTGGTTCTTGCCAGGCCAGCAACGGCAGGGTCAGCGGTGTGGCGATCAGGGCGGCCAGGGAGCTGGTACGGGTCAGGTAGAACGTCAGGAGCCAGGTGCAGACTGCCAGAAGGGCTGCGGGCGGGTACAGTCCCAGTAACATGCCGGCAGCGGTGGCGACACCTTTGCCGCCGCGAAAGCGGAAGTACAACGGAAACAAATGGCCGATGACGGCATAGACGCCGATCCAGGCTTGCTCCTGTTGCGAAAGGCCCGCAAGACGCGCAATCAGTACCGGCAGCAGGCCTTTGCAAAGGTCGCCGAGCAGGGTCAGGATGGCGAGCTTCTTGCCGGCCAGGCGCAACATGTTGGTGKCACCGGCATTGCCAGAACCACTCATTCGCGGATCGGGGATACCGGTCAGGCGGCTGAGCAAAATGGCAAAGGACAGAGAGCCGAGCAGGTAGGCGAGGATCGCCAATAACCAAAACATGCTAACTATTCCGGGCGAGGAAGCCCTGATTCTAACGGCGCATTGCGCCCTTGTCGTGTAGCGGAGAGAAGTGCTTGGACAGAGTGTTTATCGAGGGCCTGGAAGTCGACACGGTGATTGGTGCCTACGACTGGGAGCGAAGCATCCGACAGTGCTTGCGTCTTGATCTGAGCTTCGCCTGGGATAATCGCCCGGCCGCAGCCGGTGATGACCTGACCCTGGCGCTCGACTACGCCAGTGTTTCCTCGCGCATTCAGGCGTTTGCCGAGCAGGCGCAGTTCCAGCTGGTTGAAACCTTTGCCGAGCGCCTGGTTGAAGTGCTGATGAGCGAATTCAAGATCACCTGGGTGCGCCTCAAGCTGACCAAGCCAGGTGCGATTCCTGCCGCCACCGGCGGCGTGGGCGTGGAGATCGAGCGCGGATGTCGCTGACTCAGGTGTACCTCGGGCTCGGTAGTAATATCGAGCGTGAAACCCATTTGCGGGCGGGGCTCGATGCTTTGGCGGCGTTCCTTGTCGATATCCGCTGTTCGGCGGTGTTCGAAAGCCTGCCGGTGGGTATCAAGAGCGGGCCGTTCTTCAATTTCGTGGTGTCGGCGTATACCGATCTGCCATTGATGGAGCTGGATCGGCGGCTGAAATTCATCGAGGCAGATAACGGTCGTTATGCACCGGATCGCCGAGGTTTGCCGCTGGATATCGACGTGTTGCTGTTTGGTGATCTGGTGGGCAACTTCGATGGCTTGATCTTGCCGCGGGCAGAAATTCTGAAAAATGCTTTTGTTCTGTGGCCGTTGTCGTTGATTGCGCCTGATCGGGTGCATCCGGGTGTAGGCAAGAGCTTTGCGACCTTGTGGGCTGAAGCGCAGATTGATCAGGTGTTGGCGCCAGTGGCTTTCGAATGGCGTGGTGAGCAGCTGACACCTTCAGATTTGATGTGACAGTTATGACGCCATCGCGAGCAAGCTCGCTCCCACAGGTAGGATGCAGTCCTTGTGGGAGCGGGCTTGCCCGCGAAGCTTTTCAGGTCGATGCACTTTCCTTGTAAGCTTTCAGCGCCTTCAGGCGCTCGCGCTTGATCGCCTCACCGAGTTCCGGTCCCTTGAATCCCTTTTCCAGCAATGGCTGAGCCGCCACGCTGCGAGCAGCGGTTGCTGCGCCGCGCAAATAATCCGCCTGTGGATAACTTCTTTCTTCCAGTCCTTTGCGCCCGCGCGCATCCATCTCGCATGCAGCGATGAACTCCTCGAACCGCTGTGGCCGACGGAAAACGTCGAAGCTTTGCAGCAGTTCCAGCAATGTCGATGGCTTCAGCTCATGGGCGCGATGCCCGTGGGTGTGATACTCGCCCACCAGCAGAGCCAGTTCCTGGCAGTCTCTCGGCACCTTGAAGCGTTCATTGACCGCTTTGATCAGCTTCAACCCCTTGAGCTCGTGGGCTATGTGTCTCGGCCATTCTTGCTCTGGCGTCAGGCCTTTGCCCAAATCGTGCAGCAGGCAGGCCCAGCGTACGGTCAGTGGCTGTTTGTGTATGGCGGCTTGCTGCAAAACGCTCAGGGTGTGCGCGCCGGTATCGATTTCCGGGTGATGGGCCGGGGGTTGTGGTACCCCGAACAGCGCGTCGACCTCGGGCATAAGTACCTTGAGTGCGCCGCATGCGCGCAAAACCTCAACAAACACCTGTGGCTGATCTTCCATCAGTGCGCGGGAAATTTCCTTCCAGCTGCGCTCCGGGGTCAGCGCCTCAAGTTCGCCTGACTCGCTGAGTTGGCGCATCAACTCCAGGGTTTCCGGGGCAACGGTAAAACCCAGCGTCGCGTAGCGCGCCGCGAATCGGGCAACACGCAGTACCCGGAGCGGATCTTCGGCAAATGCTGGGGAAACATGGCGAAGCAGGCGTGCTTCGAGATCGCGCTGGCCGTGGTACGGGTCAGTCAGGTTTTGCTGATCGTCTTCGGCCATGGCATTGATGGTCAGGTCGCGACGGATCAAGTCTTCTTCGAGGGTGACTTCAGGGCTGGCGTGAAAAGTGAACCCGCCGTAACCGCGCCCGCTTTTGCGCTCGGTGCGGGCGAGGGCATATTCCTCGCCGCTTTTTGGATGAAGGAACACCGGGAAGTCCACACCCACCGGGCGAAAGCCCTTGGCGAGCATTTCTTCGGTGGTGGCGCCGACCACGACCCRGTCGATATCGGTAACCGGTTTGCCCAGCAGGCGATCACGTACTGCACCGCCGACCTTATAAATACGCATAAAAAACCTCCGTTAGCTCGACAGGATAACCGTTGCATCGAGCTTTCGGAGGCACAAACCGGATCAAAGATGGATGACGGCCAGGTCCAGGCGGCCGTAATCACCTTCGCTGTGATCACTTCTGGGTGGTACATGGTGGGTTTTCATCACCTGATCGCCTTGCAGGGTTTCCAGGTGAATATCGAAGCCCCAGAGGCGGTGCAGGTGTTTGAGTACTTCTTCGGTGGAATCACCCAGCGGTTTGCGGTCGTGTTGCTGATGGCGCAGGGTCAGGGAGCGGTCGCCACGACGGTCGATGCTGTAAATCTGCACGTTGGGCTCGCGATTGCCCAGGTTGTATTGCGCCGCCAGGGTTTCRCGGATGRTKCGRTAGCCSTCTTCRTCGTGGATCGCYGGMACCAGCAGATCRTCCTTTTGGTCGTCATCGAGRATGCTGAACARCTTCAGGTCKCGGATCACCTTSGGCGACAGGTACTGCAGGATGAAGCTCTCATCCTTGAAGCTGCTCATGGCGAACTTGATGGTGGACAGCCAGTCGGTGCCGGCAATTTCCGGGAACCAGCGGCGATCTTCCTCGGTGGGTTCTTCGCACATGCGTCGGATGTCCCGGTACATGGCAAACCCGAGAGTGTAAGGGTTGATTCCGCTGTAGTAAGGGCTGTCGAAGCCCGGCTGAAAGACCACGCTGGTGTGGGATGTCAGGAATTCCATCATGAAGCCGTCGGTGACCAGACCTTCGTTGTACAGGTCATTCATCAGCGTGTAATGCCAGAACGTGGCCCAGCCTTCGTTCATCACTTGGGTCTGGCGTTGAGGGTAAAAATATTGAGCGATCTTGCGCACGATCCGCACGATTTCCCGTTGCCACGGCTCCAGTAGCGGAGCGTGTTTTTCGATGAAGTACAGGATGTTTTCCTGCGGCTCGGCGGGGAAGCGTGCATTGTCCTTGTCACTGTACTTGTCAGCGCCTTTTGGAATGGTGCGCCACAAATCGTTGATCTGCTTCTGCAAATGCTCTTCCCGATCCTTTTGCCGGCGGCGTTCTTCCTCTGCGGAAATCGGATAAGGGCGTTTGTAGCGGTCGACCCCGTAGTTCATCAGCGCATGGCAGGAGTCGAGCAGGTCCTCGACCGCGTCGATGCCGTGGCGTTCTTCGCATTGCATGATGTACTGCTTGGCAAACACCAGGTAATCGATGATCGAACTGGCGTCGGTCCAGGTGCGGAACAGGTAGTTGCCTTTGAAAAAGCTGTTGTGCCCGTAGCAGGCATGGGCCACCACCAGCGCCTGCATGCAGATGGTGTTTTCTTCCATCAAGTAGGCGATGCATGGGTCGGAGTTGATCACGATCTCGTACGCCAGCCCCATCTGGCCGCGGGTGTAGGATTTTTCAGTGCTGAGG
>NZ_JBGCUL010000191.1:0-6770 GCF_054177685.1 Pseudomonas sp. P5_A2_2 | reverse complement strand
GTTTATCACCTGTGTAGATCACGAATTATTGAGGGAAGGCTGGCAGACGGAAACGCCAGTCGCTCTGTTCCACGTGGAACAGGGCCGTATCACCCAGACCCACGACCATCGGGAGTGAAGGCATTGAGCGAAGAAAATACGTACGACTCAACGAGCATTAAAGTGCTGAAAGGCCTGGATGCCGTACGCAAACGTCCCGGTATGTACATTGGTGACACCGACGATGGCAGCGGTCTGCACCACATGGTGTTCGAAGTGGTCGATAACTCGATCGACGAAGCTCTCGCCGGCCACTGCGACGACATCAGCATCATCATCCACCCGGATGAGTCCATCACCGTTCGTGACAACGGTCGTGGCATCCCGGTAGACGTGCACAAAGAAGAAGGCGTTTCGGCAGCCGAGGTCATCATGACCGTGCTGCACGCCGGCGGTAAGTTCGACGACAACTCCTACAAAGTATCCGGTGGTCTGCACGGTGTAGGTGTGTCGGTGGTGAACGCACTGTCCAAAGAACTGGTCCTGACCGTTCGCCGTAGCGGCAAAATCTGGGAACAGACTTACGTACACGGTGTTCCGCAAGAACCGATGAAAATCGTTGGTGAGAGCGAAACCACGGGCACCCAGATTCACTTCAAGCCATCGGCTGAAACCTTCAAGAATATCCACTTCAGCTGGGACATCCTGGCCAAGCGGATTCGTGAACTGTCCTTCCTAAACTCCGGTGTCGGCATCGTCCTCAAGGACGAGCGCAGCGGCAAGGAAGAGCTGTTCAAGTACGAAGGCGGCCTGCGTGCGTTCGTTGAATACCTGAACACCAACAAGACTGCGGTCAACCAGGTGTTCCACTTCAACATTCAGCGTGAAGACGGCATCGGCGTGGAAATCGCCCTGCAGTGGAACGACAGTTTCAACGAGAACCTGTTGTGCTTCACCAACAACATCCCACAGCGCGACGGCGGTACTCACCTGGTGGGTTTCCGTTCCGCACTGACGCGTAACCTCAACACCTACATCGAAGCAGAAGGCCTGGCGAAGAAGCATAAAGTCGCCACCACCGGTGACGATGCCCGTGAAGGCCTGACCGCGATCATTTCGGTAAAAGTGCCGGATCCGAAGTTCAGCTCCCAGACCAAAGACAAGCTGGTGTCTTCCGAAGTGAAGACCGCGGTCGAACAGGAAATGGGCAAGTACTTCTCCGACTTCCTGCTGGAAAACCCGAACGAAGCCAAACTGGTCGTCGGCAAGATGATCGACGCGGCTCGTGCCCGTGAAGCGGCGCGTAAAGCCCGTGAGATGACCCGCCGCAAAGGCGCGCTGGACATCGCCGGCCTGCCAGGCAAACTGGCCGACTGCCAGGAAAAGGACCCTGCCCTGTCCGAACTGTACCTCGTGGAAGGTGACTCCGCGGGTGGCTCTGCCAAGCAAGGACGTAACCGTCGGACCCAAGCCATCCTGCCGCTGAAGGGCAAGATCCTGAACGTCGAGAAGGCGCGCTTCGACAAGATGATCTCTTCGCAAGAAGTGGGCACCTTGATCACCGCGCTGGGCTGTGGCATCGGCCGCGACGAGTACAATATCGACAAGCTGCGCTACCACAACATCATCATCATGACCGATGCTGACGTCGACGGTTCGCACATCCGTACATTGCTGCTGACCTTCTTCTTCCGTCAATTGCCGGAGCTGATCGAGCGTGGCTACATCTACATCGCCCAGCCGCCGCTGTACAAAGTGAAGAAAGGCAAGCAAGAGCAATACATCAAAGACGACGACGCCATGGAAGAGTACATGACGCAGTCGGCGCTTGAAGATGCGAGCCTGCACCTGAACGAAGAAGCACCGGGTATCTCCGGTGAAGCCCTCGAGCGTCTGGTGACTGACTTCCGTCTGGTGATGAAGACCCTCAAGCGTMTGTCGCGCCTGTACCCACAGGAGCTGACCGAGCACTTCATCTACCTGCCAGCGGTGAGCATGGAGCAACTGTCCGATCACGCAGCGATGCAAGATTGGCTGGCTCAGTACGAAGTTCGCCTGCGCACCGTCGAGAAGTCCGGCCTGGTTTACAAAGCCAGCCTGCGTGAAGACCGTGAACGTAACGTTTGGCTGCCAGAGGTCGAACTGATCTCCCACGGCCTGTCGAACTACGTCACCTTCAACCGCGATTTTTTCGGCAGCAACGATTACAAGACTGTCGTTTCGCTAGGCGCTCAACTGAGCACCCTGCTGGACGACGGCGCGTACATCCAGCGTGGCGAGCGCAAGAAGCCGGTGACCGAGTTCAAGGAAGCCCTTGAATGGCTTATGGCTGAAAGCACCAAGCGTCACACCATCCAGCGATACAAAGGTCTGGGCGAAATGAACCCGGATCAGCTGTGGGAAACCACCATGGACCCAAGCCAGCGCCGGATGCTCAAAGTGACCATCGAAGACGCCATTGGCGCGGACCAGATCTTCAACACCCTGATGGGTGATGCGGTCGAACCTCGTCGTGACTTCATCGAAAGCAACGCCCTGGCGGTGTCCAACCTGGACTTCTGATCCCGGTCGATGCCAATGAAAAGGCCAACGCATTGCGTTGGCCTTTTTTATTGCCTGCGTTTCACTCGCGCGCCCCCACCACACTCTCCAACCGATACCCATACCCGTAAATCGTCAGCAACTGCCAACCGCGGTCCGCCGTCAGGCCAAGCTTGTTGCGCAGGCGATAGATGTGCGTATCCAGCGGCCGGGACGACGACATTTCTTCATGGGGCCAGAGTCGTTCGTACAGGTAATCCCGCGACAGCGGTCGGCCGAGGTTGCTGAACAGGCAATGCGCCAGGCGGTACTCGCGTTCGGTCATGACGATCGGTTTGCCGTCGCGAGTGACGGTCAGTTCGGCGTCGTCGAAAACGAGGCCATTGAAGCTCAACACTTCAGCAGTTGCGCGCTGCTGGGCATGGCGGCGCAGTACCGCGCCAACACGGGCTTTCAGTTCATTGGGGCGGAAAGGTTTGCTGACGTAGTCGTCGGCGCCAGCATTCAGGGCCTGAACGATATCGCTTTCGCCGTCGCGACTGGTGAGCATGATTGCCGCCGGCGGTGCTTCCATGTGTTCGCGGGTCCATAGCAGCAATGACAAACCCGTGAGGTCTGGCAGTTGCCAGTCGAGGATCAGCAGGTCGAAGGTCTCCCGACGCAATTGTCGCAACAGGTCTTCGGCCCGTTCGAAGCTGTGCAGCGACCACGGCTGCTTTCCGGCTTCGGCCATTTGTTGCAGGGTTTGTTCGACCCGGCGCAGTTCGGCGGGCTCATCGTCCAGAATCGCAACACGCATACAGGTGATTCCTTGTCGCTTGGGCAGCTCTTCATCGACCATAGCGGCTCAATCGATACAGTGAAAGCAAGCGCCCCGCCGTTGGTCGCGGCGTCCGCTATGATTCTTTGAGTCGAATCCTCAGGCGTAGGAATCATGAAACCGTTTATCCCGCCCTGCCCTGTTGGCCATGTTTGACCAACGTAGCCGTGAAAGCCGAGAGCCCAGCCAGGTACAGCGATTGTTTCGGCAATTGGTGCGCGAGTGGTTGTGGATAAGTCTTGTGCTGTTACCGCTGACGACGTTGCTGTCCTATCGCGTGCAAATCAACCTGGGTGATGCATCCCCGGGCTTGAGCGCAGGGCTTTCCCTTGGTCTGGTGACGTGCGTGCTCGGGTTGCTGCTGTGGCGCCCGCGCCTGGCGCTCTGGTTGACGCTCACGGGGATGGCTTGTGCGTTGCTGACCAGCGCCGGCCTTGCGGAGTTCAAGCGCTGGTGGTGGTCACCGACGCCTGCGGTGCTGGGGATGCTGTTTGGTTATCTGATCTGGAACTGGCGGCGCCTCAGTGTGGTGCTGACCTATTTCGGTTGGGAATTGGCGCGGTTGGACAGCGAGCCGAAAGTGTTTCCGGAGCGCCGTCGTGCCCAGTATCCCGGTGGCGACCGTTTGCAGAAGCAGATCATGGCGCTGGAACAAGCCATGAGCCTGACCCGCGATACCCACCGATTTATCGCCGATGGCCTGGAGTACTTGCCGGTGGCCACGTTGATCAGCGATCCCCAGGGGCAGATTCTGCTCGGCAACCGCAAGGCCCGCGACCTGTTTGGTGGCGATCTGGTCGGCGATGATGTGCTCGGGCGACTTAAACAGCTGGGTTATCCGGATATGAACCGTGGGCCGGGCTCATCTTTATCGACACTGCCGTTGCTGGAGTTTCGCGACCTAAAGGAACGCAGCCTGCGTCTGGAGCGTGCCGAGCTGTTACCAGTAGACGGGGAAACCCCTGTCGGCTGGTTGTGGAACCTGACTGACCTGAGTGTCGAACGTGATGCAGAAGAGCAACGCGCGGTCCTGTTGCGTTTTCTGTCCCACGACCTGCGGGCACCCCACTCGGCCATCCTCGCGCTGCTCGATGTGCATCGTCATCAGGTGGGCGGTGACCTGCAACTCTTCGATCAAATCGAAAGGCAGGTACGCCGGGCCCTGGAACTGACTGACGGCTTCGTTCAACTGGCGAGGGCCGAGTCCGAGGCTTATCAGTTTCAGCCGAGCCTGTTTGCGATGCTGGTACTGGATGTATTCGATCAGGCGCTGCCCATCGCGCAGCTGAAACAGATCGAACTGGTTCATCAAGTGGAAGAAGAGGCACAGGAAAGTCTGGTTCTGGCGGATCAGGCACTGCTGACCCGGGCGTTGTTCAATCTGCTGGAAAATGCCATCAAGTACAGTGTTTCAGGTACTCGTATCCATTTGCGCGTCAGTCAACGCGACGGCTGGCTGATCTGTGAGCTCATCGATCAGGGCAAAGGCATCACCGCAGAGGAGTTACCCGAACTGTTCAGCCAATACCGGCGCTTTTCTTCCGCCCAGGGTATCGATGGCGTGGGGCTGGGATTGTCGATGGTCAAAGCCGTTGTGGATCGGCACGGCGGGCGAATCGAGTRTCAGAGCGAGGTGGGTCGGGGCACGACATTCAGGCTGCAATTTCCGCTATTTACAGAATGAAAGCGAGCGACCCAGGTCGCCCTGTCATGTCGCCAGTCTGCGATTGTTCCGGGCATAAAAAAACCGGCTATATCAGCCGGTTTTTYTACGTCCGAAAAAAACTTATGCACGTTTTTATGATTTTTATCTCTCTGAGAAATATGTAAAAAAATCATAAACTTACGTACAAATAACGACGGTTTTCAGTGGAACGGTACACAGGTTATCCACAGAATCTCAGACAGCCACCTGATCGTTTGAAACCGGCGCTTGCGGAGCCGGTGGCAGCGAGCCCATTTCCCGTTGCATCTGCTCATTCCACGCCTGAACCCGGTCGTTCAATTCGGCAATGGCTCGTGGCCCGTTGCCTTCGGCATACATCGGTGCACCAATGATCACAGTGATGACGCCCTGCTTCTTCGCCCAACCGGTTTTCGGCCAGAACTTGCCTGCGTTGTGCGCAATCGGCAGCACCGGCAATTCGGCGTTGACCGCCAATGCGCTGCCACCGCGCGAGAACTTTCCGACGGTGCCGAAAGGAACGCGCGTGCCTTCGGGGAAGATCAGCACCCAGACATTGTCCTTGAGCAGTTCATCGCCCTTCTTCGCAACATGCTTGAGTGCGGCTTTCGGGTTGTCGCGATCGATGGCGATCGGTCGCAGCATGGCCATGGCCCAACCGAAGAACGGCACATAGAGCAGTTCACGTTTGAGCACCTGGCTCAGCGGTGAAAAGTAAGCAGAGAGAAAGAACGTCTCCCACGTGCTCTGGTGGTTCGACTGAATGACGCAAGGCCGTTCAGGTACGTTCTCGGCACCCTTCACTTCGTAGCGGATACCCAGAAACACTTTGCTCAGCCACAAGGCGCAGCGGCACCAGTACACGTTGATAAAGCGGTAACGTGCCTTGAAGGGCAGAAACGGCGCGATAAAAAAGCTCAGGCTGCACCACAGCAAAGAGCTGGTGCCCAGCAGCAGGTAAAAGAGGAAGGTTCTGATGGCCTGCAATATCGACATGGTGACGTTTACCGTTGCGGGAAATACCCGCCTATGTAAAGCGCACTTCCCTATCATCCTATGCCAGGAATTTCAGAAGCGCACACTTAGTTAAGTGCATTTGTGCACAAGTTCTGCGGCAATCGCCGCCAGATCGTCAAAAATCAATGTGCCAACCGGAAGGGTTTTACCCAAAGTCTTTTCGCCTTTCCCGGTCTTTACCAAAACTGGCTGTGAATCGACGGCTTTGGCGGCTTCCAGGTCACCAAGGCTGTCGCCGACGAACCAGAGATTGGTCAGCGACACGTTGTAATGAGCGGCGATGGTTTTCAACATCCCGGGTTTCGGCTTGCGGCAATCGCAGCCTTCGTCCGGCCCGTGGGGGCAGTAGACGATCAGGCCGACTTCACCGCCCTGCTCTGCCACCAGCGCGCGCAAGCGCTCGTGCATGGCATCCAGGGTGGCGAGGTCGTAATAGCCGCGAGCGATGCCCGACTGGTTGGTGGCGACCGCTACCGTCCAGCCGGCCTTGCTCAACTGCGCGATGGCTTCGATCGAACCGGGGAGCGGAATCCACTCCTCCACCGACTTGATGTAAGCGTCGGAGTCGTAATTGATCACTCCGTCCCGATCGAGAATCAGCAGTTTCAACAGCAATCCCTCAACCCAGCAGTGAAATGTCGGCGACACCGAGGAACAAACCACGCAGACGCGCCAGCAACGCATAACGGTTGGCGCGGACTTTTGCGTCCTCCGCGTTGACCATCACGG
>NZ_JBGCUL010000190.1:0-6777 GCF_054177685.1 Pseudomonas sp. P5_A2_2 | reverse complement strand
ACCCTGCACCGTGTCGCTGCACGGCAAATTGCCTTTGAGGTCACCGAGCGCGGGCTGGTCGATGTGGTGGTGGCCCGGGAAAACCTGCAATCGTTACGGGATGTCGGGCACCAGGTGTTGATCGATGACTTCGGCACCGGCTATTGCAGTCTCGCCTATTTGCAAACCCTGCCGGTGGATTGCCTGAAAATCGACAAGGCGTTCATCGATGCGTTGGGCCATGACGCCGCCAGCAGTGGTGTGGCCCCGCACATCATTCACATGGCCCAGTCGCTGCACCTGAAGGTGATTGCCGAAGGCATCGAACATGAGGCCCAGGCCGAATTCCTCAGCAGTGAAGGCGTGAAGTTCGGCCAGGGTTGGCTGTTCGCCCGCGCGCTGAGCGCCGTGCAGTTCATTGAATTGATAACCCGGGGCCGACGCCTGGCCGGCGCTGGCCGACGTCTGGATGACGAGGCGTGAAGGTGAGCTAAACGGTCAGCGCCATGTAGAACTGAGTACCTTGCCCCGGCCGGGAGTAGACGCCCATGCGCCCGCCATGCAATTGCACGATTTCCTTGCACAAGGCCAGGCCGAGCCCGGCCCCGCCCTTTTTGCGTCCGACCTGTACGAACGGCTCGAAGATCCGCCCCTGTTGACCGTAGGCGATGCCTTCACCGTTGTCCTCGACACTGATGATGACCCGGTCGCCGTGGCGCCGGGCCTGCAGGCGTATTCGCCCGCCGGAGCCGGTGTGACGCAAGGCATTGTCGAGCAAGTTGTCGAGTACCCGGTCCAGTTGTGGCTGGTCGGCCTGTAATCGCGGCAAAGGTCCCTGCACATCCACCAGCAGATTGATTTCCTTCTCTTCGGCCGCTGTGGCAAAGCGTGACTGAGCCTGTTCCAGCAACGCCTCGATGGAACACGGCGCCAGGGTGAGTTTCTGCAAGCCGTTCTGGTAACGGGAGAAATTCAGCAGGTCATTGATCAACTGCATCAGCCGCTGCATCTCTTCATTCACGGTATCGAGCAGGTCGGCTTCCCGGGAATCCCGGGCAAAGTGAGCGCGCTCGCGGAACAATCCGAAAGCCATGTGCATGCCGGTGACCGGTGTGCGCAACTCATGGGAGGCGCGCAATACAAATTCGCTGCGTACCCGCTCGAAGGCACGCTGTTCCGTGACGTCATGCAGCACCATCACGGCACCGAGAATATGTCCCTGGGTATGGCTTACCGGGGTCAGGCTATAGGTCAGTAGTCGCGACTCGCCATCGACTTCGATGCTCAAGTCTTMCGGCGCCCGCTCCAGCGTGCCGCCGCGCAGCACCAGTTGTAGCTGCTCATCGAGTTCGGGGCGCTCCAGCGCCGTTCCCAACCCTAGACCCAGACGATCGGATTCCCAGCCCAGCTGACGCTGGGCCACAGGGTTAAGGTGTTCCAGATGGCCCTGACGGTCGATCATCAGCAGTCCGTCGTCAATGCTGTCGAGTACAGCCTGCAAACGCTGCTGACCGGCCAGCAGTTCATCGACGTTAGTGGCCTGATGCTCACGCAGCGCCTGGGCCATGATCCCGAAACGCCGGGTCAGCTGGTTCAGCTCCACCGCCGAAGAGATCGGCAGGGTGACATCGTAATTGCCCTGGCCGATATTGTCCGCCGCCTTGGCCAAAGCCTCGATGGGCTCCCCGAAGCGCCGGGCGATGGCCTGCGCGGTCACGAAGCCGACGATCAGCACCGCCAGCGCCACCAGGCCAAGCAACCCGGCAATCAGCTGCGCCTGCTCCCGGGCCTGGCGCTCGGTATCTTTGATGTTATCCAGTGCGCGCTTGTGCTCGGCGATCAGGCCATTGCGTAGCGCGTTGAGTTTTTCCGTCAGGTTGCTGTGGCTGCCGAGCACATTCGACGGGTCCGGGGACGTTTCATAAGCCTGGATAAAGCGCTCGTAGTCGGCCTTGGCTTTTCTGAAGCCGTACTCGCTTCCAGTCTGCGCTGGCTCCTGGGCGATGCCTTCCTCGAGCAGTTCGAAGTAATGCTGCTTCGAGGCGGCGAAAGCGGCRGAGTCAGGTTTCTCGCTGAGCATGATGATCAGTTGATCACCCAGGGTCTGACGCAGTTTGAGCCCCAGGTCCAGAGTGACGAAGTTTTTGCGGGTGGGCACTTCCTGGCTGCCGGCCATCTGCATCACGCTGACCAGCCCGAGCAAGAGCCCGAGCAACGCGATGGTCATCAGTGCGGAGATGCTCAGGAACAGCCGGGTCCGCAATTTCATCGCCAGTTTCATCCGCTGTTGCTCACAAGTTGTACTGTTTGCGTTTGCGGTACAGCGTCGAGGCGTCGATGCCCAGGGTTTTCGCCGCTTGGTCCAGCGTGTCGGCGGTGGCGAGGACCGCACCAATGTGGGCCTTTTCCAGTTCATCCAGGCTCAGAGCCGCGCCGATACGCGGTGCATTGTGGACCGGGGTTTCGGCCATGCCCAGATGACTGATCTCGACCCGCTCCTGCGGACAGATGATGCTCGCCCGCTCGATCACGTTGCGTAGCTCACGGATGTTGCCCGGCCAACGATAGCCCAGCAGTGCTTCCCGCGCCTCGTCGCTGAAGGCGCGCGCGGGACGGGCGTATTCCTTGACGAAGCGTGCGAGGAAACGATCGGCGAGGTTGAGAATATCTTCGCGGCGTTCGCGTAGCGGTGGCAGGTGCAAGGTAATGACATTCAGGCGATAGAGCAGGTCTTCTCGGAAACGACCGTCGCGGGCCATGTCCTCAAGGTTGAGGTTGGTGGCCGCGAGGATGCGCACATCGGCGCGACGGGTCACCGCATCACCGACGCGCTCATATTCCTTGTCCTGAATGAAACGCAGCAACTTTGGCTGCAATGTCAGGGGAAAGTCGCCGATCTCGTCGAGAAACAGCGTACCGCCATCAGCCTGGTTGACTCGGCCCAAGGTGCTTTCGCTGGCACCGGTGAAGGCGCCACGGCTGTGGCCGAAAAGTTCGCTCTCCATGAGTTCAGCGTTCAGTGACGGGCAGTTGATCGTGACGCAGGATTTCTTCGCGCGTTTGCTCCAGCCGTGAATGGCTTGGGACAGTTCGCCCTTGCCGGTACCGGATTCACCAAGAATCAGGATATTGGCATCGGTCGTGGCAACTTGGCGGGCGGTTTCGAGTACCACTTTCATGGCCGGGCTATGGGAGTCCAGCCCATCCTTGGGCTTGCGTACTTCACCTTCCAGGGCTTCCAGTCGCGCCGACAGTTGCCGCACTTCCAGTTGCTTGGCGGTTGCCAGCCGCAATTGATCGGGGCTGCACGGTTTGACCAGATAGTCAGCGGCACCGGCCTGAATCGCATCCACTGCGGTGTCGACCGCTGAGTGCGCGGTGACGATCACCACCCGCATCCAGGGCGCCTGAATACGCATCTGGGCCAGCACATCAAGGCCGTTGTCTTCACCCAGACGCAAATCGAGGAAGCACAGGTCGAAGACCTGTCGCTGCAACAGGGCTTCTGCCTGCGCTGCGCTGGTGGCGGTAGCCACGCTGTAGCCTTCGTCTTCGAGGCAATAACGGAAAGTACGCAGGATGGCGGACTCATCATCCACCAGCAGAATGCGGCCTTGATGCTCAGTGGCTGATTCCATTTTCCTACGCTCCTTAATGAATAATCTTTATTTGGTCTCGGAGAAATMGGGCAAGTTGCATGATTGATTCTGAGCCATTCCGATCATGGCAGGGTAGCTTTCATCCCATGTATCGCTTAGCCACC
The DNA here is from genome assembly GCF_054177685.1 of Pseudomonas sp. P5_A2_2. Lineage (NCBI taxonomy): Bacteria > Pseudomonadati > Pseudomonadota > Gammaproteobacteria > Pseudomonadales > Pseudomonadaceae > Pseudomonas > Pseudomonas sp. P5_A2_2. The sequence continues at coordinate 3,035 of NZ_JBGCUL010000190.1, read as the reverse complement.
TGATTTCGCCGGTCTTTTAATGGATGCCCGGTTTCTTACAAAAACCAGCGTGTATTTCTGACATCCGCGCCCTCCTCTCAATTCAAAAAATTTACGCACTCCTTCAAACGAATCATGCAATACGCACGACCGCGCAAGTGGCATCGTGCAGGATGCGTGCGAAGTGATTTTTTTGATGATTGTAAGATATTGAAATTAAAGAAAATTAAATTGAGTCAAAGCTGGCATGTGGGCTGCAATTGTCTGGTTAACCAGGGCATTCAAAAACAGACGCCCGCTATCGAATACCGACCCGAGTGGCAGGAGATCCAGGATGAACCGCCAACGCGCCGCCTACCTGCACTTCTCGCCTGTGCATATCGAGCAAGGACTGCTTGCTGTTCTGGCGCTGTTGATCACCCTGATCGGCGGCCAGCAGTTTCTGCGCTGGGAGCAGAGTCAGCAGCCGGAAGCGCCACGCCTGTCGATTCCGCATCCGACCCAAACCCATTTCAGTGCTGTCAGTAGTCTTCAGGCCGACACCACCCCGATGCGCATGATGGATGTCGACCAGACCGGGCCTGTGGGTGAGATACGTCATCAGGAGCATTGGGTGTTCTAGGCAAAACTTCTGCGTACACGATGCGCCGGGAAACGCAGCACCTCTAAACACAAGCGTAAGGAGAATTACCATGTTGAGCTGGGCAATCACATTCCTGATCATCGCCATAGTCGCTGCCGTACTGGGTTTCGGTGGTATCGCGGGCACCGCCACAGGTATCGCCAAGATTCTGTTTGTCGTGTTCCTGGTGATGTTCGTTGCTTCCTTCTTCTTTGGCCGTCGCGGTCGAAGCTGACATGAACGGTTTGTTCAAGGCACTGGCAGCCGCCCTGTCGATGGAGCAAACGAAGAAAGATCCGAACGGGTATTGAAGTACACACATGAGGGAGGCCACAGCGCCTCATTCCACCTGCGTCACCTGAGGAAGGCTGGCGCATGACCAAGGGGTCGGGATGTTCTGCCTGTTTCAGGGGCGGAGTGACCTACGGGTACAGCGAGTGCCTGCGCAAGGGCCGGGTCAGGAAAAGCTGCTGCGCAAGTTCGCCGGACCGCCATGGTTCGACGGGCTTGCGAAGGGCTTGATCACGCAACACATTGAAATAGAGCGCTCGTCTCGGCTTCCTCACCGTTCTCGCGTTCTTGTCCTGGTAACGTCGGAAAATACTTTTCCCGGTGTTTCACCAGCGACCGTATATCGAGAAAAATCACTTTTTTTTGGCCGCGATTTTTCGCTTCGTCCTGCGGGATTCTGCTGAAAAATCAATTCTCGGCCACTGCTCAAAAAACACTCAATCTGCTCTATGATGACCGGTTCACGGCACTTATACCTGCCGAAATGTCGTATTCGAACCGGTTGGGACGCGCGGTTTACTAAAAAAACTTCATGCCGATTCGGCATAGGGTAGGCGTTTACGGCATTAGACGGCGCTCCCTTGCATCGGAATAGTTGCGCCTTTTTCGCCTGCCGGAGAGCCATAAACACGCGTTCCGGGGCACCTTATACGGGGGTAGATGCACTAGACTTTTTCGCCATAAGCGTTCCAGTTCGTGCATCTCCCTGAGTCAAACAACAATTAAGGGTAAAGATATGAAGAAGGCAAAGCTTAGCCTCGCCTGGCAGATCCTCATCGGTTTGGTATTGGGGATTGCAATCGGTGCGCTGCTCAACCATTTCAGTGCCGAAAAAGCCTGGTGGATCAGCAACGTCCTGCAACCGGCAGGCGATATCTTTATCCGTCTGATCAAGATGATCGTGATCCCGATCGTCATCTCCTCCCTGATTGTCGGCATTGCCGGCGTCGGTGATGCCAAGAAGCTGGGGCGTATCGGCTTCAAGACCATCATTTACTTCGAGATCGTCACCACCATCGCCATCGTGGTCGGTCTGCTGCTGGCCAACCTGTTCCATCCGGGTGCCGGCATCGACATGAGCACCCTGGGCACTGTGGACATTTCCAAGTACCAGGCCACGGCGGCCGAGGTTCAGCATGAACACGCGTTCGTCCAAACCATCCTCAACCTGATCCCGTCGAACATCTTCGCGGCCATGGTTCGCGGCGAAATGCTGCCGATCATCTTCTTCTCCGTATTGTTCGGTCTCGGCTTGTCGAGCCTGCAGGCGGACCTGCGCGAGCYGCTGGTGAAGATGTTCCAGGGCGTATCGGAAAGCATGTTCAAGGTCACTCACATGATCATGAACTACGCCCCGATCGGCGTGTTCGCACTGATCGCGGTGACTGTGGCCAACTTCGGCTTCGCGTCGCTGATACCGTTGGCCAAACTGGTGATCCTGGTTTACGTCGCCATCGCCTTCTTCGCTTTCGTGATCCTGGGCCTGATCGCTCGCCTGTTCGGCTTCTCGGTGATCAAGCTGATGCGCATCTTCAAGGATGAGCTGGTACTGGCCTACTCCACCGCCAGCTCCGAAACCGTGTTGCCGCGCGTGATCGAGAAGATGGAAGCCTACGGCGCGCCGAAAGCCATTTGCAGCTTCGTGGTGCCGACCGGTTACTCGTTCAACCTCGACGGTTCGACCCTGTACCAAAGCATCGCGGCGATCTTCATTGCCCAGCTGTATGGCATCGACCTGTCGATCAGTCAGCAGCTGCTGCTGGTACTGACGTTGATGGTCACCTCCAAAGGCATCGCCGGCGTACCGGGCGTGTCCTTCGTGGTACTGCTGGCTACCCTCGGCAGCGTCGGTATTCCACTGGAAGGCCTGGCGTTCATCGCCGGTGTCGACCGCGTCATGGACATGGCCCGTACCGCACTGAACGTGATCGGCAACGCCCTGGCTGTTCTGGTTATCGCTCGCTGGGAAGGCATGTACGACGACGCCAAGGGCCAGCGCTACTGGAACTCCCTGCCGCACTGGCGCAGCAAGGAAAAACTGCCGGCGGGTGAAACTTTCAAGGGCTGATCAAACCCTGTGTAGATTGGCTTTTTGTGGGAGTGAGCTTGCTCCGGGCGGCGTTCCGACGATAGCGGTGTATCA
>NZ_JBGCUL010000189.1:0-6791 GCF_054177685.1 Pseudomonas sp. P5_A2_2 | reverse complement strand
GCCACACGCTGCTCGTTGAGCAGGTAGTCGTGGTGCCGGGCGATCTGATCACGCTGTTGCAGCACGGTGTCCTGCAAGCGCCGCAAGCGATCCATCGCCTTGATCTTGGCGGCGAGAATCACCTGGTTGTAGGGCTTCGCCAGAAAGTCGTCACCGCCGACTTCCAGGCAACGGGCCAGGGCTTCGCTTTCGGACAACGAGGTGAGGAAGATGATCGGCACCAGGGTTTCCCCGGCCAGGATCTTGATTTGCCGGGCCGCCTCAAAGCCGTCCATCACTGGCATCATCGCGTCCATCAACACCAGGTGCGGTTGTTGCTGGCGAAATGCGTCGACCGCTTCGGCGCCGTTGGCCGCCGTCAGCACATCGTGCCCCTGGCGGCGCAGGATGCTCGACAACAGCAGGCGATCGGCGGCGCTGTCCTCGGCAATCAGAATGGTCAGCGGCTCCAGTGGCTGCATGGCAATCAACTGATGTCGAACAGTTTGTCGAAGTTGGAGATGGCGAGGATTTTGCGCACGTCGGTACTGCTGTTGACGACGCGCACATCGGAGTCGTCGCCACCGGCGTGATCGCGCAGCAAAAGCAGCATGCCCAGAGCCGAGCTGTCGAGGTAAGTGGCGTCTTTCAGGTCGACCACAACCGCCGATATCTCTTTATCTTCGTAAGACTGACGAAATTCCTGATGCTTGGCGAAATCGAATCGTCCTTTGACCGATATCGTCAACTTTTGCCCATCAGGGGACACTTCGGTAACGACTGACATTCAATGGCTTCCTTGTCTTTGGAGAACGTTTAGAAGGTTTAGCACCAGCTGTGGATGGGGGCAAGCCTACCTGTTTTTCGAAAGCACGCTCAATAGGGGTTCTCGCGCGGCAAGCGCTGGGACAATTCATCCAGCAATTTCTGTTCGCGCCGGTCTTCAAGCGCCCGCGCCTCATCGGCATAGCGCTGAACCAGCTTGCGCAAACCCTCGACTCGGGCAAACGCCTGCTGCCAGGTTTCCCGGGCCTTGTTCAGGTTGTTTTGATGCCAGGCCAGGCTTTGCCGCTGCTGGTCGATGGCCGTGCCCAATTGCGCGAGAAAGCCCTGATAGCCCAGCAACCATTGACCCGAGACACCACCGCTGCCGCGTACGATCCATTGTTCCTGATAGTCGAGATGGAAGGCTTCAAGGTCGGCGAGTTTACTTTGCGCCAGACGAACCTGCCCTTGAAAGTGCCCCAGGCGCTGGACCGCGGTTTTCTCGGCCTTCTCGGCCATTTCCACCACCGGTGCCAGCCTTCCCGCCCGACTCAGGGCCATGACCGCTTAACCGCCTGCCGCGGGCGCGAAGATCGAGGCGAGAKACGCTTCGCTTTCGCCCAGGCTGATGCTGTCATTGAGCCCCTGACGCAGGTATTTGACCAATTGCGGTTGCAGGGAAATCGCCAGATCGGTTTCCCGGTCACCGCCGGCGACATAGGCACCGACGCTGATCAGGTCGCGGCTCTGCTGATAACGCGACCACAACTGCTTGAAATACTGCGCGCGGGCCATGTGTTCCGGTGACACCACCRCCGGCATCACCCGGCTGATGGACGCTTCGATATCGATGGCCGGGTAATGCCCCTCTTCGGCCAGGCGCCGCGACAGCACGATGTGCCCGTCGAGCACGCCCCGTGCCGAGTCAGCAATCGGATCCTGCTGGTCATCGCCTTCGGACAGCACGGTGTAGAACGCGGTGATCGAACCACCGCCTTTCTCCGCATTACCAGCCCGCTCCACCAGTTTCGGCAGCTTGGCGAATACCGACGGCGGATAGCCCTTGGTCGCCGGAGGTTCGCCGATGGCCAGGGCGATTTCCCGCTGGGCCTGGGCGAACCGGGTCAGCGAATCCATCAGCAACAGGACATTCTTGCCCTTGTCGCGAAAATACTCGGCGATTCGCGTGCAATACATGGCGGCGCGCAAACGCATCAGCGGCGCATCGTCCGCCGGGGACGCCACCACCACTGAACGCTTGAGCCCTTCTTCACCGAGGATGTGCTCGATGAACTCTTTAACTTCACGACCCCGCTCACCGATCAGCCCGACGACGATGATGTCGGCCTCGGTGAAGCGCGTCATCATTCCCAGCAACACCGATTTACCGACACCGGTACCGGCAAACAGCCCGAGCCGTTGACCGCGCCCGACCGTCAACATGCCGTTGATGCAACGGATACCCACGTCCAGCGGTTCGCTGATCGGTTCGCGCTTGAGCGGGTTGATGGTCGGGCCATCCATTGGCACCCAGTCTTCGGCCTTCATCCCGCCCTTGCCGTCCAGTGCACGGCCGGCGCCATCCAGCACCCGCCCGAGCATGCTCATGCCCATCGGCAAACGCCCGGTATCGGACAAGGGAACTACGCGGGCGCCAGGTGCGATACCGGCGACGCTGCCGACTGGCATCAGAAAGACTTTACTGCCGGAGAAGCCCATCACTTCGGCTTCAACCTGTACCGGGTGATAGCTGTCGTCGTTGATGACCATGCAGCGGCTGCCCATGGCGGCGCGCAGGCCTTCGGCTTCGAGGGTCAGACCGACCATGCGCAGCAAGCGGCCTTCAAGGATCGGCGCACCGGCAAGCGTAGTCGCCTCGGCGTAACTGCCCAGGCGCCTGGCGAAGCTGGTGCGCTCAAGGCGCATCAGGTGCATCCGTTTCTGGCGCGGCAGCAGGCTTGCTGTCGACCGGCAGTTCCAGGCTCAAGTCCGGTGCGGTCGGGTGCAAGGACTGTTCGTGCAACTGGTCGAACAGCTTGTCCATCACCTGCGCAATGCGGGTTTCGACTGTGGCGTCGATGCGGCTGTGTTCGGTCTCGACCCGGCAACCGCCGGGCAACAACGATTCGTCCTCGACGATGCGCCAGGTCTCTTCATGGCGTTCGCGCAGGGCTTTGACCTGTTCGAAATCCTGCGGATTGATGTACAACCGCACATTGCCCACGCCCAACGGCAAGAGCTTTAGAGCCTCGCGCATGACGTGTTCGATTTGCGTGGAGTCGATGGCCAGTTCGCGCTGAATTACCTGTTTGGTGATGTGCTGCACGAGGTCGACCAGGGATTTTTCGATCTGGGTGTCCTGCTCGGCGATGGGCTCGAACAGATGCGCCATCAGCTGTTCCAGCCCCGCGATCTTCGCAGAAAGTGCCACTTCGGCTTCCTGACGAACCTTGAGCGTGGTGCTGTGGAAACCTTCCTTCTCTCCCACCGCGAAACCTTCGTTGTAGGCTTCCTGGCGAATGCTTTCGAGCTCTTCAAGGGTCAGTGGCTGGACTTCCTCCAGCGGCACTTCCTCCATTTCCGGCGGTTCGGGTTCAGGCGTTGGTTCAGGCTCGGGCTCCGGCGGGTCGAAACTGGGCAACGCCCAGGACTCGAAGCCACCGACATCCCTGGCCCGGATCAGGTCAGTGGGTGCATCATCATTCTTGACCATGGCGTTAGATCATTTCCTCGCCGCCCTTGCCGCCGAGAACGATTTCTCCGGCTTCGGCCATACGGCGGGCGATGGTGAGGATTTCCTTCTGCGCGGTTTCCACGTCGCTGACGCGTACCGGGCCCTTGGCTTCCAGATCGTCGCGCAACAATTCGGCGGCACGCTTGGACATGTTCTTGAAGATCTTCTCCTTGACGCCTTCGTCCGATCCCTTGAGGGCCAGCACCAGCACGTCGGAGGACACCTCGCGGAGCAGCGCCTGGATCCCGCGGTCGTCGACATCGGCCAGGTTGTTGAAGACGAACATGAGGTCTTCGATCTGACCGGACAGGTCTTCGTCGACTTCGCGGATCGAGTCCATGAGCTGGCCTTCGATCGAGCTGTCGAGGAAGTTCATGATGTCCGCCGCACGCTTGATGCCACCCAGGGTGGTGCGCGAGGCGTTCGAGTTGCCGGAGAACTGCTTCTCGAGAATCTGGTTGAGTTCTTTCAGGGCCGCTGGCTGTACGGTGTTCAGCGAGGAGACTCGCAGGATGATGTCCAGTCGCACCTTGTGGTCGAAGTTGCCGAGCACTTCACCGGCCTGGTCCGGATCAAGGTACGCCACCACGATCGCCTGAATCTGCGGGTGTTCGTAGCGGATCACGTCGGCGACGGCGCGCGGCTCCATCCACTTCAGGCTGTCGAGGCCGCTGGTGTTGCCACCGAGCAGGATGCGGTCGATCAGGCCGTTGGCCTTGTCTTCGCCCAGGGCCTGGGTGAGCATTTTGCGCACATAGTCGTCGGAGCCGACGCCCAGGCTGGTCTGGTCGCCGACGATATCGACGAACTCGCTCATCACCTGCTCGACCTGCTCGCGGTGCACATTACCCATCTGGGCCATGGCCACGCCCACGCGCTGAACCTCTTTGGGACCCATGTGACGCAGCACCTGCGCAGCATCGGTGGAGCCCAGGGACAGCAACAGGATTGCAGCTTTGTCGACCTTGGACAGTTTGGCGGCAACGGCTCGGTTATCACTCATCTGCGTTAATCCACTCTTTCACGACCTGGGCCACACGCCCCGGGTCTTCTGCCACCAGACTCTTGATTGCGTTCAACTGAGCGTCATAGCCTTCGCTCGGGCTCGGCAGCAGAATGCTGGTTGGGCCACCGAGGCTGACACGGTCGTTGGCCAGTTCGCCATCCAGACCGCCCATGCCTCCCAGCTCGATGTCGCTACCAATACCGGCCAGCTGCTTGCCTTTGCCGCCACCGGTGATGTTGTTGAGCACCGGACGCAGCACACCGAACACCAGCACCAGAATGAACAGCACACCCAGCACTTGCTTGACGATGTCCCAGAACCACGGCTGGGAATAGAACGGAATATCGGTAATCACTTCACCGCGCTCGGCGGAGAACGGCATGTTGATCACACTGACGCTGTCACCACGGCTGGCATCGAAGCCGACCGCATCCTGAACCAGGCGAGTGAAGCGTGCCAATTCATCGGCGCTCCAAGGCGCACGGGTAGTTTCGCCATTGGCCGGGTTGATCTTGACCTGGTCATCGACCACCACCGACACCGACAGGCGATTCAATCGGCCCTGCTGCTGCTTGGTATGACTGATGGAACGGTCGAGTTCGAAGTTCTTGGTCGATTGCTGACGCTTGTCCGCAGGGTACGGTGCGAGCATCGGCTGACCGGTGGCCGGGTCCATGATTTGCTGGCCGTTGGCATCGATCAGCGGCTGACCTGGCTGCACCATGCCGGCCGACGCAGTGGCGCCACCGGTGGTTTGCGGCGCGGAGGCCGGCGACGGCGGCTGGTTGCTCAATGCACCCGGCACACCTTGCGGACCGTTGCTGGCGGTACGCTGTTCGTTGACCGACTGCTCGCTACGCAACGCCGGTTGATCCGGGTTGAATTGCTCGGAAGTCGACTCGACCGCACTGAAGTCCACATCCGCGGACACTTCGGCTTTATAGCGATCGTTGCCCAGCACCGGCTGCAGGATGTTGTGTACGCGCTGGGTGAGCATGCTTTCCATGCGACGGCTGTAGTCGAATTGCTTGCCGGCCATGGTCAGTTCGGAGTTTTCCGCCTGATCCGAGAGCAGGTTGCCCTTCTGGTCGACCACGGTGATCTGCGACTTGCTGAGCTCGGGAACGCTGGTCGCCACCAGGTTGATGATGGCCACGACCTGGCCGGGTTCGAGGGAGCGACCGGAATAGAGTTCAACCAACACCGAAGCACTCGGCTTGCGCTCGTCGCGCACGAACACCGAACTTTTCGGGATCGCCAGGTGCACGCGGGCACCCTTGACGTTGTTCAGGCTGGAAATGGTCCGGGCCAGTTCGCCTTCGAGGCCGCGACGGTAGCGGGTCGCTTCCATGAACTGGCTGGTGCCCAGCCCCTGTTCCTTGTCGAGGATTTCGAAACCGATGTTGCCGTCGCTGGGAGTGACACCAGCGGCCGCGAGCTTGAGCCGCGCACGGGAGAGGTCATCGGCCTTGACCAGCAAGGCACCGGAATTGGGTTCGACGGTGTACGGGATATCGGCGGAGGCCAGGGTTTCCATGACCTGCTTGGCGTCCATGCCGGCAAGGCTGCCGTACAGAGGCCGGTAGTCCGGCTGCTGGGACCACAACACCACGGCAAAACCAATCGCCACGCTCGCTGCCAGGCCGACCAGCAGGCCCACCTGACGCAACATGGTCATCTCGGAGAGGTTTTCCAGGAAGGACAACCCGAACAGCGGCGGCTTGCCGTCTATTAGAGTGGCCTTGGCCGGAACATTATCGGCGACTGCTTCTGCCATGACTCAATCTCGTCCTTTAAACCGGCATCTGCATGATGTCTTGGTAAGCCTGAACCAGCTTGTTGCGCACCTGGGTCAACGCTTGGAATGAAACGCTGGCCTTCTGCGAGGAAATCATCACGTCTGTGAGGTCGACGCCGCTTTTGCCGATTTCGAAGGCGCTGGCCAACTGAGTGGAAGCCTGTTGGGTGTCRTTCACTTTATTGACGGCCTGGCCGAGCATGTCGGAAAAGCTGCTGCCCGCCACTTCAGGGACGGCAGCCGACTTCGGCGCAGACATGGCATCCATTTGCATGGCGCGCATGTCCAGCATCAACCGATTGAATTCAATACCTTGGCTCATGGTTTCTCTCTTTGACGACCCGCAATTTTTTGACACTCACTCGGCGGGTAATGAGGTGTTAGCAACAAGGGTGCCAGCTCCATGGCCTTGTTTCACAAAAGCCCTTCCTTACGCCCCCCTCCTGTAGGAGCGAGCCTGCTCGCGATGGACTCAAGGCTGTCGCGCTTATCCTGCCGCCCCGCAATAT
>NZ_JBGCUL010000188.1:0-6817 GCF_054177685.1 Pseudomonas sp. P5_A2_2 | reverse complement strand
GCTCATGTGTCGACGGATCGGGTGCTCAAAGCCCATAAAGGGAAAACACCTTGAAAGGGCTGGCCGTAAGGGCGGAACCCTAAGTAGCCGTGACCGCAGCAACGGATATGTCCCCCCTAAAAATCGGGCAGATGTGTAGATACCTATGCTAAGTGGGCACAGCCCTACAGCCGCAACGAGCCCAACACCCCTTGCAGAAAGTACTCGCCGGCTTCCACTTGGCTGATCTCGATGAACTCGTCAGGCTTGTGCGCCTGTTCAATCGAGCCCGGGCCACAGACCACCACCGGCACATCCAGGCGTTGTTTGAACAACCCGCCCTCGGTGCCGAATGAGACTTTGGCAGTGCCGGTGTCCGGGGCGGCGAAGTTTTTCAGGAAGCGCACCGCTTCGACGCTCGGGTGGGTATCGAGGCCCGGATAGACGTTCAGGGTTTCGATCTCGATATCCGCCGCGCTGGACAGTTTTTTCGCTTCGCGCACGATCACTTCGGCACGCTCGCGCATCTGTTCCAGGAACTGATCCAGGTCGTCCGCCGGCAAGTTACGCACTTCGAAATCCAGGGTGCACAAGTTCGGCACGATGTTCAGCGCCTTGCCGCCGACAATCTGCCCGACATGTACGGTGCTGTAGGGCACGTCATAGTCGGTATCCTGCGCGCCCTGCTCTTGCAGTTGCTGCTGGCTCTGACGCAGTACCGCGATGAAATCGCAGGCCACGTGAATCGCATTGACCGAACGCGGTGCCAGCGAGGAATGCGCTTCCAGGCCGCGACAGTAAGTGCGGTAAGAACCCTTGCCCTTATGCCCGAGCACGAACTGCATGTTGGTAGGTTCGCCAATCACGCACAAAAACGGCCGCACCGGCGCCAGGTGCAGCACGTCGAGCAAACGCCGCACGCCGACGCAGCCGATCTCTTCATCATGGGAGAGCGCCAGCTGCAATGGCCGGTTCAATGAATAGTCGGCGGCATCGAGCATGGCGTCGATAGCCAGCGCGATAAAGCCCTTCATATCGCAACTGCCACGCCCGTAAATCCGTCCGTCCTGCACCGTTGCCTGAAACGCCGGAAAGGTCCAGGCCTGCCCCGCTGCCGGCACCACGTCGGTATGACCGGACAGCAGAATCCCCGGCACCTCCCGCGGCCCGGTACTGGCGAAGAGGTTGGCTTTTTTGCCAGTGGAGTCCTTGACGATCAGCGACTCGATGCCCTTGGTCAGCAGCAGATCGCGCACGTATTCGATCAAGGCCATGTTCGACTCCGAAGAGACGGTGTCATAGGCCATCAGACGTTTGAGAATGTCCAGCACGCGGGGTTTCATGAGACCTTGCTCCGTTGCTCGACTGAAGAAGCGAACCGGTTGATGGAGAACGGCGAAATCGAAGTGCTGGTGCTGCCGGTGCTGATCAGTTCGGCCATCACGTCGCCCACGCCCGGACCGAGCTGGAAGCCATGGCCGGAGAAACCGAAGGCATAGAACAAGCCATCAACGGTGCCGCTTGGCCCCATTATGGGCAGGGAATCGGGCAGGTAACCTTCGATACCACTCCAGACCCGAATGATGTTCAGGTTGCCGACACCCGGCAGCAGGCGACGCATCTGATCGAACTGATTGAGAATGCTGCGCGGCTCGACATAGGCCCGGCGGTTGAGCATGTCCGGCTCGCTACGATAGCCGCCACCGATGATGATGTTTCCACGGGGTATTTGGCGGAAATAAATCACTTCCTCGGGAATCTTGGTATAGACACCGATGACTGTCGGCAAGGCGTAAGGCACTGGCTCGGTCACGGCCATTTGCGGACCATGGGTTTCCAGCGGCACCGGTTCGCCGAATTGCGCCGAGAGTTTTTGGCCCCAGGCGCCAGCGGTGATCAACAGCTGAGCGGCACAGAACTGACGACCGTCGGTGGTGCTGATGTGGAACTCACCGCCGATCTTATGCACCTCGGCCACTTCCGTGCGCTCTTCGATCTGCGCACCGAGGCGTCGTGCCGCGCGGGCAAATGCCGGGGCCGCCAGACGCGGGTTGGCATGCCCATCGTGGGGGGCATAAGAGCCGCCTTTCACATCCGGGCCGAGAAACGGAAAACGCTTGTGTAATTCGTCGCCACTAAAGATCTTCAGCTCCAGCTGCTCTGCCTCAGGGGCGTCTGCGTAGGCTTGCAGCTCGGCGATCTCGTCTTCGCGGTAACACACCCGCATATGCCCGCTGGCGATGAATTCCAGGTCATCGTCGATCAGCTCCGGCAGACGCTTCCATAACGCCCAGGAACGATTGGCCAGTTCCAGCTGCCCGAGGTAACGCCCTTGACGTCGCACGTTGCCGAAATTCACGCCGCTGGCGTACTGACCGATCTGGTCGCGCTCCAGCAAGATCACCGACTGCCCGCGCTGACGCAGGAAAAACGCCGCCGCTGAGCCCATCAGGCCGCCGCCGACAATCACGACATCGGCTTTCTGTACCGTCATGGCGACACCTCCTCGGTGAGTATCGAAAGGGGTTTGACCGGCGCCTGACCCCGTTGTCGGCCGACCTGTTGCACGCTGACGCCCGCGGCAGCGGCAATCACCTCTGCCCCGGCCTGCGAGCAATAACGCCCCTGGCAGCGGCCCATGCCGACCCGGCTGAAGGCCTTGGCCCGGTTAACTTCACAGGCCCCCTTCTCACTGACAGTACGGCGCAACTCGCCGGCCGTGATCATTTCGCAACGGCAGACGATCGCTTCGTCCGGCAGCGCTTTGGCCTGGGCAGAAGGCCACGGAAACGCCTGGGCCAGTCCGAGACGAAACTGATCCATTACCGTCAGCGCGTGCCGTTGTTCGTCGCGCAACCCGATGTTCACCGGATGCTGCAGATCCTCCAGCAGCGCCATGGCCACCAGGCGCCCGGCGTGCTCGGCGGCGTCGGCGCCGCGAATCTTCGAACCGTCACCGGCGGCATACACACCGCTGACCGAGGTCCGGCCGTCTTCATCCGTAGCCAGCCACCATTGGCTCGACGCTTCATCGAAGCGCATACGGCAACCGGCCAGGTCGGCCAGTTGAGTTTCCGGGCGCAGGTGATAACCCAGCGCGACGGCATCGCAATCCACCGTCAAGGTCTCACCACGTGCCGTGCGCACGCGTACGCCACTGACACCGCTGGCCGCATCGCCCTGCACTTGAAGCGGCGAAATGCCCAGATGCACCGGGATCTTCGCGCGATACAACTGCGCCAATAACTTCATCCCGGTGAACAGCAACCCCGGGCGCGCCAGCAGTTTCGGCATGGCAAGGATGCGTTTGCTCAGAGGCGAAGTGTCGAGCACTGCCGCGACCTTCGCTCCCGCCTTCACATACTGACTGGCAACCAGATACAGCAAAGGCCCGCTGCCCATGAACACCACGCGGTGGCCGATGGACACAGCCTGAGATTTCAGGGCGATCTGCGCACCGCCGAGACTATACGTGCCCGCCAACTGCCAGCCTTCGATCGGCATCAAGCGGTCGGTGGCACCGGTGCAGAGGATCAGCGCGTCGTAATCCACCGTCGAGTGCTTGCCCTGGCTGACACAACACAGTTGCCCCGGTGTCAGGTTCCACACCAGCGTGTCCGGGCGATAGTCGATCTGCCCGCGCAAACGATCGAAGCTCTGGTGCAGATCGTTGGCCTTGGCGGCTTCGGTGCCATACAGCGTGGCGTAATCCCGGGTAAAACCTTCGGGCTGGCGACGGTAGATCTGCCCGCCATCCCGGCGATTCTCGTCGATCAGGATGGGCTTTAATCCAGCGGCGACCAGGGTTTCGGCACAACGTGTACCGGCCGGCCCGGCGCCGACGATAACGACTCGATGAGTGCTCAGCCGCGCAGTGGCCATATCGCCTCCGGTTGTGTGGTGACAATATCCAGGCCTTCACGGACCTCATTGGAACAGGCGCGTAGACGCTCGCCTCTGCGGGTCCAGACCCAACAGTCCTGGCAGGCTCCCATCAGGCAGAAACCGGCGCGGCGGCCCGAATCGAACTCCGATTGGCGCAAGGCCGAACCCTGAGTCAGCAACGCGACCATCAGCGTATCGCCCTGCAGCGCCTCGATAGGCTTGCCGTCTACCTGAAGTTTGATGATGGGCCGGCCCTGTTCGGCCAGCCTTACGAAACGCCCGTTCATGCATAGACTCCCGCGGTCATGCTGTTTGAATCCTTCTGGGTTTTCAGCAACTCGGCACTGTCGTGATGGCAAAGGACTTCACTGCCGCCAACAATCATCCGACGGTCCGGCGCAACGCAATTGCACAGACCGTCAACCCGCACCGGGCAGCGATTGAGGAAGGTGCACAGCCCCGGCACATTGGCTTTTGCACCAATGGGCGGCAGCGTGCCACAGGTCGTTGTTCCGCAGCTTTCCAGCCAGCCCTGACGCAACTCCGGCACTGAGTGGATCAACAGATCGGTATAGGGATGGAAGGGTGCTTCAGCGTACGATTGTCGAGTACCGGCCTGAATCTTGTGGCCGCTGTACATCACCACAATGTCGTCGCACAGGGCTCGCACGGTGGAGATGTCATGGCTGATGAACAGATAGGACACCCCCAGTTGCTGGCGCAGGTCGCGCAGCAGTTCGAGAATCGCTGCACCGACCACGGTATCCAGTGCCGAGGTCACCTCGTCGCAGAGAATCAGATCCGGTTTGGCAGCCAGGGCCCGGGCCAGATTGACCCGTTGTTTCTGCCCGCCGGACAGTTCGTTCGGACGACGTTCAGCCAGCGTGCGCGGCAAACGAACGAGATCCAGCAACTCACCGATACGCTCGCGCAAAGCCGCACCCTTGAGGCCGAAATACATCTTCAGCGGGCGACTCAGAATAGTGCTGACGCTGTGCATCGGGTTGAGCGCGGTGTCGGCATTCTGAAAGACCATTTGAATACGTCGGAACTGCTCATCGGTGCGCGACGACAGGCTGCCACCCAGGGGCTGGCCATCGAAGGTCAGTCCCCCGAGCGCCGGCTCCAACAACCCGGCCACCACCCGCGCCAAAGTCGACTTGCCAGAACCTGACTCACCGATGACGCCAATCGCCTGGCCTCTGCGAACCGTCAGATCAATGTCCTCCAATACCAGGATCGATGGCATGCCATGCGCGTTTTTGTTGCCGTAACCGGCGGTCAGTCCCTGGATAGTCAGCAAAGGCGTGTCTTCAGCGACACCGCAGGGTGGACGGATGGTGGTGTCCGGCCGTGCTGCCGCCAGCAAGCTGCGGGTGTATTCGTGGGCCGGGCCTTTAAGCAAGGGTGCCGTGGCGCTCTGTTCGAAGATCTCGCCGCCATTGAGCACCACGATCTGATCGGCCATCTGCGCCACCACGGCCAAATCGTGGGATACGTAGACTGCCGTCGCGCCACGTTCGCGTACCACTCGTTTGAACGCCCGCAGTACATCGATCTGGGTGGTCACATCGAGTGCCGTCGTCGGTTCGTCGAGCACCACCAGCAATGGATCGCTGATCAGCGCCATGGCCGCCATCACCCGTTGCAGTTGCCCGCCGGAAACCTGATGAGGGTAACGCTGGCCAATGTGATCGGGGTCTGGCAGGGCCAGGTCGCGGAATAACTCGATGGCCTTGGCCTCAAGCACAGTCCTGCTGCCCAGGCCATGAATCAACGCGCCCTCCACCACTTGGTCGATGAGTCTTTTCGCCGGATTGAACGCCGCGGCGGCGCTCTGGGCGATGTACGACACACGGTTGCCGCGCAAGCCTTGCAGCTCGCCTTCGCTCAACGCCAGCATGTCGTGTTCGCCGACCTGCACCACCCCGCCCGCCAACCGACAACCGCGTCGGGCATAACCGAGTAACGCCAGGGCGATAGTGGTCTTGCCGGAGCCGGACTCACCGATCAACGCCAGCACTTCGCCTTTCTGCAGGGAGAAGCTTACGCCCTTGACGATTTCCACATCACCGAGTTCGCCACAGGCGACCACTCGCAGGTCCTGAACGCTAATTAATGCACTCATTTCAATGACCTCCCGAACGTCGGCTACGTCGCGACGACAGTCGGTCGATAAACAGATTCACACCGATGGTCAGGGTGCCGATGGCCAAAGCCGGAATCACGATGGCAGGCGCACCCTGGTAGAGACCGCCGATGTTTTCGCGCACCAGCGACCCGAGATCGGCATCCGGCGGTTGCACACCCAGGCCAAGAAAACTCATACCGCTGAGCAACAACACGATGAAACCGAAGCGCAGCCCCAGATCTGCAAGCACCGGGTTGAGCATATTCGGCAGAATTTCCACGCAAGCCACATACAACCGGCGCTCGCCACGGGTACGAGCTACCTGCACGTACTCCAGCGCTTCAATGTTCACCGCCATGCTGCGGGCGATGCGGAATGCACCCGGGGTGAAGCTCAATACCGCCGTGCAGATCAGCAAGGTGACCGAGGAGCCGAAAGCCGAGACCATGATCAACGCCAGCATCTTGCTGGGGATCGAGATGAAGGCGTCCATCAAGCGACTGATCAACTCATCCAGCCACTTCGGCGACACCACCGACAGCAACGCGAAGCTGGTGCCCAGACCACTGGCCAACACCGCCGCCACCAAGGCCAGGCCGACGGTGAATCGTGCGCCGACGAGGATCCGGCTGAGCATGTCGCGGCCCAGGTAATCGGTGCCGAACGGGTAAGCAGCGCTCAGGTTTTCGAAGACATTGTCGGAGACCACTTCCCCCACAGGATGCGGTGCCAGCCACGGGCCGAAGATGGCTACCAGCAACCAGATTCCCCCACAGGATGCGGTGCCAGCCACGGGCCGAAGATGGCTACCAGCAACCAGAT